>NZ_JAARMB010000015.1:0-165142 GCF_012985615.1 Pseudomonas sp. WS 5412 | reverse complement strand
CGCGCACGCTTCGACGATCAGGTCGGCTGTGAGGCCGCCTCGCTTTGCTTGTGATCTTGATTTTGATCTTAAGCGCCCCGTTAAACCACGCTGGCCGTCATCCGATTTTGATTTGGGGGGTAACCCGGCAGGACGCCGGGTTAGCCGCGCTGGGCCATGGATGGCCCATCGCGGCGGCCCCCCAAATCAATGTCGGATGGCGGGCACACCGAGCCTGGGCGAGGTGCCGAGTGGTGGGGCAAGAGCCCTTTTGGTTACTTTTGGGGCTCTTTTCCAAAAGTGACCCGCCGTAAGGGCGGAACCAATAGCCGCCATAACCGCAACAACGGATATGTACACAAACCCAGAAGATTGTGTAGCTACCTATACCCATCGCAGGCAAGCCCGCCCCCACATTTGCTTGTGTTCAGCCAGCAACAACCTGCGCATCCATCTTCTGGCGCAAGCTCAGCGGGCGCATATCAGTCCAGACTTCTTCGATGTAAGCCAGGCACTCTTTCTTCATCCCGCTTTTACCCACGGTGCGCCAGCCCTCTGGCACGGCCTTGTAGTCAGGCCAGATGGAATACTGTTCTTCATGGTTGACCACCACCTGGAACAGGATGTCTTCGCGGTCAAATACTGAGGTCATTGCGGTTCTCCGTCACTCAAAGGCTGCCACGCACTGCGCGTGGCTGATGTATGTAGGAACGTATAGCGGCGCAGGAAAATTAGAGGCTGGCCACGGCCGCCGCCAAAGCCCGGCCGAAGATCTCTGCCACTCGGTCGATTTCTGCGGCGGTGATGACCAGCGGCGGCAGGAAACGCACCACGCTGCCATGGCGCCCGCCCAGCTCCAGAATCAACCCGCGCTTGAGGCACTCGCGCTGTACCAGCGGCGCCAATTGTCGATGGACCGGCGGGTGCCCCTGGACATCCGGCGTGCCGCTCGGGTTCACCAGTTCCACGCCCAGCATCAGGCCGCGCCCGCGGATATCCCCCAGTTGTGGAAAGTCCCGCTGCAGGATGCGCAGATGTTCACTCAAGCGCTCACCCATGGCGGCGGCGTGGTCGGCCACGTTGTGCTGCTTGAGGTAGCGCATCACCGCCGACCCCGCCGCCATGGCCATCTGATTACCCCGGAAGGTGCCGGCATGGGCGCCCGGCAGCCAGGTGTCGAGCCACTCGCGATAGACCACCACCGCCAGCGGCAGGCTGCCGCCAATGGCTTTGGACAACACCACCACATCCGGAACAATGCCGGCATGTTCAAAGGCAAACATCTTGCCGGTGCGCCCGAAACCGCTCTGGATCTCATCCACGATCAGCGCCACCCCGGCCTGCTCGGTAATCCGCCGCAGGCCGCGCAGCCAGTCGAGGTCGGCCGGAATCACACCGCCCTCACCCTGCACCACTTCGACAATCACCGCCGCCGGTAGCAATACGCCGGCCTCCGGGTCGTTGAGCAGGTTTTCCAGGTAATGCAGGTTGACCTTGACCCCCTCTGCCCCACCCAGACCGAACGGGCACCGGTAGTCATAGGGGAAAGGCAGGAACTGCACGCCGTTGGCCAGCAAGGCACCCAATGGCTTTTTCGGTCCCAGGCTGCCCATCAGGCTCAACGCGCCCTGGCTCATGCCGTGATAACCGCCCTGGAACGACAACACCGTGCTGCGCCCCGTGGCGGTGCGTACCAGCTTCAGCGCGGCTTCCACTGCATCGGTGCCGGTGGGCCCGCAAAACTGGATCTTCGCCTCCCGCGCCAGTTCCGCAGGCAGCAGGCCGAACAGATCCTGCACAAACTGATCCTTGACCGGCGTGGTCAAGTCCAGGGTATGCAGAGGCAACTCGTCCTGCAGCACCTGCTGGATCGCCTCGATCACCACCGGGTGGTTATGCCCCAGGGCCAACGTACCGGCCCCGGCCAGGCAGTCGATAAAACTGCGCCCCTCGACGTCCTCGACATAAATGCCCTTGGCCCGCTTGAGTGCCAGGGGGATACGCCGTGGGTAACTGCGGGCATTGGACTCCTGCAGGCGCTGGCGGGCCAGCAGCGGTGATTCATCGAACTGGTAAAGCGTTTCCGCCGGCGTCGGGCTGGCCGACACCTGCAAATCGTCAATGCGACTGGTAGCGACTGACATCTCTAGATCCCTCAATACGCGGATGATGGTGACCAAACTGCCAACCCGTTGACGTCTGGCCCCCAAAGGGCATGCGCACGGATTTCCTGTTCTGGAAACGCTTCAGCGGCGTGAGGATTTACACCTGGGTCAGTGAAAAAACGGCAAATGGCTCACTCGCCGGCACTGCTGTACCTTTCGTTCAACGCATAGAGAATCGCGCAGGTGTCGATATCCAGTTGCCCACGATAGTCGGAGGGCCGGAAGTGCATCTGGAACGCACGCACCCGTTGCTGGAATGCCTGGCGGTTTCGTGCCGGGGCGTAGCCGTAGCGCTGAAAGGCTCGTTCGATCTCCACCTCCTGGGGCAAGCCCATGCGAAAGCGGCGCACATAGGCGTTTTTGACCCCTTCATCGAACCAGGCGCCAATGCCCGCCTCGAACAAGCCGTGCCAGGGCAGCCGTGGACCCGGGTCACTTTTGCGCCAGAACGCCACATCCGAATGGCCGACGATATCGGTGGCGCCGATCTGCGGATGACGGGCGCAAATGTCGTGGATCAGCGCGATCAGTACCTCGATTTGCTCCGCCCCGTAGGCAGGAAAGGTAAAAACCCCACCATCGTCGCGAGCCAGATTGACGATCTCGATGCCGATGGAGCGCGTGTTGACGTTATCGCGGCCCGCCCAATGACTGGCCCCCGCATGCCAGGCGCGCTGATGTTCATCCACCAGCTGGAATACCCGCAACTCGTCGTAGCCGGCGTCTCGATAACCCGCCTCGAGGGGGTCGGGCAGCAGGTAATGGGCACTGACACCCTGCTGCGTCAGGGTGCGCAGGGAAGAGGCGAAGGGCGCGGCGGTGTAATGCACCACCAACTGGCGCACGGCTTCGCCATTGCGTTGATTAAAATCCTGGGCGGGATAAGTGGAGTCGATGACCAACATAGGCGCTGTCCTTTTCAATACAGGCTGAGTCATTCAGCCGGCAAACCTGCAAACACAAAAATTAACGCCATCCTGAAGCGTCGGGCCTGAGGATGGCGGTAGTTATGTGGGTGCAAGGAAAGATCAGCGTCGCAGCGGCATCCCCAGGTCGACCCGCAGGCCGTCGGGCTGGCTGTCGAAGGCCAGGGAACAGGAACAGCGCTGGACAATCGCCTGCACGATGGCCAGGCCCAGGCCACAACCACCGCTGTTGCCATTGCGCCAGAAACGTTGAGTCAGATGTTGCAGGTCTTCGCTGGAGATCGGCGCGCCATGGTCGCGCACGCGGAACACCACCTGATTGCCCTGGGTAAACACACTCAATTCCACCCGCGTATCGGCCGGGGTATGGCTCAGGGCGTTATCCAGCAGGTTGCGCAAGGCGGCAACCGCCAGGCCCACGGGCATTTCCACCGGGTTATCGGGCAGGTTGTCCGGCAAGATCAGGTCGATGCGCCGGTTGTCGCCGGCGTTGGCGTCCTGGATCGCCAGGCGCGCCACCTGCTCGGCGCTGGACTGCAAGCCGTCATCAAACGACAGGCTGCCCTCGACCCGCGCCAGCAGCAGCAATTGCTCAAGGGTGCGATGCAGGCGGTCGGCGCCCTCCTCGGCATGGGCCAGGGATTGGTCGCGGGCCGCGCCGTCGGTCATGCGTGCCACTTGCAGGTGGGTCTTGATCGCCGTAAGGGGGCTGCGCAGTTCGTGGGCGGCATCGCCCGTCAGCCGGCGCTCGCGCTCAATGGCCTTGGCGATGCGTTGCAACAGCTGGTTCTGAGTGTCGAGCAACGGCTTGAGCTCGCTGGGCAACGGGTGAATCTGCAAGGGCTCGAGGGAGTCGGCGCTGCGGCGCATCAAGGCATCGCGCATGCGGTTGAGCGGCACCAGGCTCTGGCCGATCCCCAACCACAACAGGCACAGGCAGCCCAGCAGGGCCACGCCCACCGGCACCGAGGCCGCCAGCAGGATCGACATATTCAGCGCCTCGCGCTCCACCTGGCGGTCGGCGGTGGTGATAAACAAATCGCCCCGGGCCAGGGTAAAGCTGCGCCAGGCGGCGCCGTCGATGATCTGGTCGCGAAAGCCACTCTGCCGGGATTCCAGGCCCTGATCCGGGGTGGTATGGCTGCGCGCCAGGACTTCGCCACGCAGCGAACTGACCTGGCACGCCATGCCCCCCGGCACATTCAATTGCTCGGCGCCAAAGCGTTTGCCCTCGCCCACACTGGCCAGGCCGGGCATCTGCTCCATCAGCCCGGCCACCATGCGCGCCGACGCCACCAGCCGCTGATCCAGGGAAAACATCATCTGGTTACGCAGGTCGTTGAGCATCCAGGTCGCTGCCAGCACCCAGATCAGCACAAAAGCGGCGCCCAGCTTGAACGTCAGGCGCAGACGCAAACTCATCACGAAGCGTCCTCTCCACCGTCCGCCGGGCCCAGGCGGTAGCCCAGGCCACGCACGGTCTCGACAATGCCATTGCCCAATTTGCGGCGCAGGTGGTGGATATGCACGTTGAGGGCGTTGCTTTCCAACTCGTCGTTAAAGCCGTAGACGCTGTCTTTGAGCTGCTCGCTGGACAGCACCCGGCCACGGTTGTGCAGCAGTGCCTGCAACAACGCCTGTTCACGGCGGGACAAGTCCACCGATTGGCCGCCCAACAGGGTTTCCCGGCTGCTGGGGTTGTAGGTCAGCCGGCCATGCTCGATCAGGTTGACGCTACGCCCGGCCACCCGGCGCAGCAGGGTTTGCAGGCGGGCCGCCAGTTCACGCAAGTCGAAGGGCTTGAGCAGGTAATCGTCGGCGCCGGCCTGCAGGCCGTCGACCCGGTTGGTCACCGAATCCCGCGCGGTGAGGATCAGCACCGGAATCTCCAGGCCTGCACTGCGCTGTTGTTGCAGCAGTTTCAGGCCGTCTTCATCCGGCAGGCCGAGGTCGAGCACCATGATGTCGAACTCCGCCGCCTTGAGCATCGCCCGCGCGGCTGCGGCCGTGGCTACGCGCTCGACCGTAAAGCCCTGGGCGCCGAGACCGGCAACGATGCCACTGGCAATCAGGTCATCGTCTTCACAGACCAGTACGTGCATGCTGAACCCTTTGCAAAAATGCTGATTTAAAGGAGGGCGGATTAAGCGCGCATTATGCCAGCAAAAGAGGCGCGCTTCGAAAATCCCGACACTCTAGAATAGCCCGGTTAATCATCGGTTAATCAGCACCCCACATTGTGTGCCCCACTTGCATCGAACTAAGGCTTGACCATGCGGCATCTGTTTATCTTCCTGTTGGTGTTGTTCACCGGATTGGCCCAGGCCGCGCCTGGCAACAATCCGTTCGAGACCAAGGCCGAGTTCCTCCCGGTAGGCAAGGCCTTCACCTTTACCTCCGAGCGCCTGGCTTCCGGTGAAACCCAGCTGTATTGGCAGATTGCCGACGGTTATTACCTGTACCAGCAACGCATGAAATTCGAAGGCCTGGCCGAACAGCCCGTGCTGCCCCAGGGCGAAGCCCATAGCGACGAGTTCTTCGGCGAGCAACAGGTGTACCGCCAGGGTCTGGAAGTGAAGCTTCCGGCCGGTGCCACCGGCAAGGTCAAGCTGGGCTGGCAGGGCTGTGCCGATGCCGGCCTGTGCTACCCACCGCAATCGCTCACCGTGGACCTGGGTGGTAACCCCGCCGTGGCCGCCACCGCCGAGGCCCAGGATGAAAGCCTGGCCAGTGGCCTGCAGCAACGCAGCCTGGGCTGGAGCCTGCTGGTGTTCTTCGGCCTGGGCCTGCTGCTGGCGTTCGCCCCGTGCTCGCTGCCGATGCTGCCAATCCTTGCTGGCCTGGTGGTAGGCAGCGGTGCCAGCCCACGCCGTGGTTTTGCCCTGGCCAGCAGTTATGTGGTGTGCATGGCCCTGGTGTATGCCGCCCTCGGCGTGCTGGCCGCGCTGGCCGGCAGCAACCTCGCCGCGCTGCTGCAAACCCCGTGGATCCTCGGCAGTTTCGCCGGGTTGTTTGTGATCCTCGCACTGCCGATGTTCGGTTTCTTTGAACTGCAACTGCCGGCCTTCCTGCGCGATCGCCTGGACAACGCCAGCCGCCAGCAAAACGGCGGCAGCCTGATCGGCGCCGGGGTGCTCGGCGCCTTGTCCGGTCTGCTGGTGGGCCCGTGCATGACCGCGCCCCTGGCCGGCGCCCTGCTGTATATCGCGCAAAGCGGCAATGCCCTGCACGGCGGCCTGATCCTGTTTGCCATGGGCATCGGTATCGGCGTGCCCTTGCTGTTGCTGGTGACCGTGGGTAATCGCTTCCTGCCCAAGCCGGGCACCTGGATGAACGTGCTGAAGGGCGTGTTTGGCTTCCTGTTCCTCGCGACCGCCGTGTTGATGATTCGCCCGGTCGTCGACGAAAGCCTGTGGCTCGGCCTGTGGGGTGTACTGGCGCTGGTCATGGCCTACTGCGGCTGGAGCCTGGCCCGTGAGTACGGGCTGATCGCCAAGGCACTGGGTGCCGGCTCCCTGGTCCTGGGGCTGTGGGGCGCGATCCTGGTGATCGGCGCCGCCGGTGGCAGCGACGACTTGTGGCAGCCGCTCAAGGTCTTCGGTGGCTCGACGGTGGCCGGCGCGCCGACTGCCCATGACAGCTTTATCACCCTCAACGACCCGGTAGCCCTGCAAGCCCAGCTCGACAGCGCCAAGGCCCAGGGCCAATGGGTACTGCTGGACTACTACGCCGACTGGTGTGTGTCGTGCAAAATCATGGAAAAACAGGTGTTCGGCAAACCCGAAGTGATGGACGCCCTGAAGGACGTGCGCCTGCTGCGCCTGGACGTTACCGCCGACAACGCCGCCAGCCGTGAGCTGCTCGGTCGCTACAAAGTCCCTGGCCCACCGAGCTTCGTCTGGATCGGCCCCGACGGTGCAGAGCGCCGCGCCCAACGCATCACCGGCGAAGTGGATGCCGCAGCCTTCCTGCAACGCTGGACCCAGACCCGGGAAGCACTCTGATGCTGACCTTGACCATCGGCACCTTTGCCATTGCCTTGAACCATCTGCTGCTGATCAGTGCGCTGATCCTCGCCACAGTCGTGGGCTGGCGCGTGGCCAAGCGGGGCGGCGAGAACCCCGAATCGGTGCTGTTCAGCCTGTTCCTGCTGGGCATGCTCAGTGCGCGTATCGGCTTTGTCTTGATGTACTGGTCGTACTACCGCGACGACCCGTTGCAGATCGTCGACCTGCGCGACGGCGGTTTCCTGGCCTGGCCTGGGGTGATCGTGCTGATCATCGCCGCCCTACTGTGGAGCTGGCGCCGCCCGGCCCTGCGCAAACCGCTTAGCGCCGGTGTGGTCAGCGGCCTGGCCTTCTGGGCACTGGCCAGTTTCTCGTTGAACATCTACGAAAAAGGTACGCGCCTGCCGGACATCGCCCTGCGCAATGCCGATGGCGAAACCGTGCAACTGGCTGACTACCAGGGCGGCCCGCTGGTGATCAACCTCTGGGCCACCTGGTGCCCGCCCTGCCGGCGGGAAATGCCGGTGCTGGAAAACGCCCAGAAGCAGCGGCCGGACGTGACCTTCCTGTTCGTCAACCAGGCCGAAAGCATGCAAAGCGTCAGCACCTACCTGGCTACCCAGGGCCTGAACCTGGACAACGTGCTGTTCGACGCCAGTGGCCGCCTGGGCCAGGCCGTGGGGTCCATGGCCCTGCCGACCACCCTCTTCTATCAAGCCGATGGCCGGCTGATCAACAGCCACCTGGGCGAACTGTCCCAAGCCAGCCTGGCCCGCGCCATGGAATATTTCGACCCCACCGACAAGACTGCCGCCAAGACGGCCCCTGCAAGGAAACCCTTATGCCCCGCCTCCGCCACCTGCTAACCCTGCTGCCCCTGACCCTGGCTGCCAGCCTCGTCCACGCCGAAGAATGGCCGGCGCCGATCAAACAGATCGAAGCCAAGGGCGCCAAGATCATCGGCAGCTTCGACGCGCCGGGCGGGCTCAAGGGTTATGCCGCGCAATACCAGAACCGCGGCATGGCGCTGTACCTGACCGCCGACGGCCAACACGTGATCGCCGGCAATCTGTATGACGCCAAGGGCAATGATCTGAGCACCGCGCCCCTGGAAAAACTGGTCTACGCCCCAATGGCCAAGGAAATCTGGGCCAAGATGGAACAGAGCAGCTGGATCCAGGACGGCGATAAAAACGCGCCGCGCACCGTCTACCTGTTCAGCGACCCCAACTGCCCGTACTGCAACATGTTCTGGGAACAGGCACGGCCCTGGGTCAAGGCGGGTAAGGTACAGTTGCGCCACATCATGGTCGGGATTATTCGCGAAGACAGCCCGGGCAAATCGGCGGCGCTGCTGGCAAGCAAGGACACAGCCCAGGCCCTGGAAGAACATGAGTCTGCCGGCAAAGCCAGCAAGCTCAAGGCCCTGACCAAGATTCCGGCCCAGATCCAGGCCAAGCTCGATGCCAATATGAAGTTGATGGAAGAGCTGGAGTTGTCGGCCACGCCGGCGATTTTCTATCTGGATGACAAGGGCCAGTTGCAGCAACAGCAGGGGGCGCCGTCGCCGGATAAGTTGGGGAAAATCCTCGGGCCCAAGTGACTCGGATTAACCACACGCCACTAACAAGAATGCCCGCACAAAGCGGGCATTCTTGTATCTCGTTGGTCCAATACCTAACGGCCGACCCCGAGCGTTTGCTCACCCCTTTTCTGCAGGGCGGGCATTAGCTCAATGACGATAAGTCTCGCCACCATGCCAGATGGTTAGCGAATCAATCGCTCCATGCACAAGACACAAAACGTCAATACGGACTATTTTTGCTCCGTTTTCAGCCTCGAAATCGACCCAGGTCCTAGTCGCTGCCTCACGTGTCCCAAGTAGCTGATTATTTTCACCAAAGAACCTGAACGTCGCGATATCGGTGCCGGTATTTGCATAACCGAATCTCACCCGTGCGCATCTGAACTTAAACTTCAGACGTGATAGCTGCATTGTATTAGCGCTACCGCAGCGCACTGCCAATGCCTTGCCCTCAATCATTCCCGGCACCAGTTCTCCGGCAGTTCTGACTGGATGAAGCCCAATTCCAGGGGGAGATGAGGCTGGTAATTCAAAATCCAATAAGCGCGTATTGATGATAGTCCCTGCCCCCAGATACTCCTGGCTCGGATAACTCTCAAAATCATCAAAATCGGTTAAGAAATTGGCCCGGATAATCAGCTCCAGAATCGGAAACACCAGCGCTTCACTTTCATGGGTACTGCCATCGGCGGTCACCTTACAGGTAAACATCAGGCGGCTGAGGTCCTTCAAGAGCTCAAGTTCGAAACGCTGTAGCGCCTTTTTCAAACCTGTACTCGCTTCACCTGCTGTCACCCCCTGACCCAAGTAAACGTTGATCGTATAAGGGTTGCCATTCTTTTGGGTACCGACGCCCCGCAACCATACTTTCTGGTCCGGCAAGATAAACCACCAGGGTTCAACGGTGATATCCGCGTTCCCATTAAAGGTGCGCAAGTCCAGAATATTGTTGGTTGCCTGCGGCACCACCGGCACCGGCAAACGTATCGGATCGCTGATTTGCAGATCGAGGTCCGGGGAAGTCGCCACTTTGCACAGGCTGGTAACGGTGTAGTTGATCTTCACCGTCTTGCCAATCCCACGAATCACCGCCTCCCGGGGGATATGGAAATCCACGTAATCCGGGTCATTGCTGCCAGGCTTCGAGGCCAGCGGCAGGCAGGTACCGTCTGCGCGTTTCCAGCACACGCTGATTGCATGGCCGGGGCTGATCAGGTCATAGGCCACTCGCACCGTCACGCCATCGCGGCCGTTGTATACCGTGAGCTGCGAGCCTACCGCTTCGCGCACCGTGGGCGCTTCGAGTACCAGGTCCTCCTGGGCAATTTCGAGGGTCAGCGATGCAAATTCCTTGGCGCTGGCCTTGTCGGACTCGCCATTGAAGTTCACCGCGAAATGCACTTCAAAGGCACTGCAATCCGCCAGTTTTTGCAGTTCGTTGCGCGCCAGTGCCGCGGTGACGCCACCGGCCAGCCATTCCTCGGTTACCGCCTGACCTTCCAGCACCTCAAAACGGTAGGGGCTGCCATCCTCCAACTCACCCGTCACCCACAGCCAGCAAGGTTGGCCCAGGGCCAGATAGAACCAGGTAGCCACCATCGCCGTGGCATCGCCCCCAAAGGTATTAAGGTCCAACGTGCTGCCCGTGGCCTGTTCCACCGCAGGCGCGGGCAGGCCGCTGAGATCCAGGACCTGCACCTCTTTCACCGGCGACTCCCAGGAGCCACCGCAGGCACGCGACACATTGTAAGAAACCGATATTTTCTGACACAGGTTGGCGCTGATCGCAGAGGCCGGAATCGGGAACACCATGTTTCGCTCATCTACACCGACAGTACGACACTCCAGCGCCGGCGAACCGAGCCCTGGTGTGCCGGTAAACGTCGGGCACACCCAATCCCCCGGACACATATGCCCGTACGCTACCTGAAGATGCGCGCCCTCCACCGTGTTCACCGGGTTGAGTAGCCAGCCGTCGGCGCCGCAGTCTACGGACTCGACGAGATGGGGGGCCGTCAACTCCAAGTGGGGCTCGGTGAGCAGATTCACCAGCAGTGAAGGAAAAGACCTGTAGACCGGCCTTGAATCCTTACGCGGAAGAAACTCGACACTAAAGAGAACATACAACTGGCTGTCATGTTTGAGCGCCGCCAGTTGGGCCCGAGACAAGGTTCTGGTCCAACCGCTACGCACGTCTTCTTCAGTAATCGGCGCCTCATCAAAAGGGAGCAGCCGGGCTTTCGAGCCATCCGGGTAAACACCACCGATAAACAACTGAATAACCTGGCTGGTGCCGATAAACGGCCAAGGCGCGACATGAACAGTCACCGGATCATCACAGCACATCCCTCCAAGGTCCAGGGTGTTGAACGGCATTTCGAAAATCTGCGGCTGGGGCAGGTTGGCCGGCAGTGGGATCCTGACCACACCTTCAGGCGACGTGTACGGCTCCCCATCCCGGGTCACGGTATAGGAGAAATGCGCGAAGTTATCCAGGCGCATGCCCACGTATTCCGGCGGCACATGGAAGTCGATGCACCCCTCCTCTACGCCATACTGCGGTGCAATCGGCGCGCAATCACCGAAGGTGGATTCCCAGCACAGGGCAATATGGTCGGTGCTCTGCATATCCTCGTAACAAACACGTACCGTGGCCCCCTCCAACAACTTGAGGGGATCAACCTGGCCCTGGCCTTGCGCCTCGACCAATATCGGGGCTTGCAAATGCAGGGAGGTATCGACAAACAACAGCGCCGTGTTGCGAGGATGAAACTCGTGGGCGTTTTCGGGCAGTCGGGTTTCGTAGATCGGATCGACCGGTACCGGCGGCTTGGGATCGGTGCCATCAAAGATCACGGCGATATGAAGGGTCAGTGCCGAATAGTCTTCCCGTCGCGCCATCCAGCCCCGTGACAGCTTGAACTCAAAGACATGATCGTCATGGGCTTCGGTCTCCATGACCACATGGTCCCGCGCCACCCAGCTAAACGCGAACGGCGGCTTGTGCTGATCACCGGCCACATTGATAAACAGGCGCTGCCCGGCCTGAATCATCGGCCAGGCGTTAAGGCGGATGGTCTCATCGCCCCTGAATGTCTTCATATCCAGTTGCCAGGTGCTATGGACATACTGGGCATGCTCAAACTTCGGCAGCGACTCCTTGAGGTCCGCCTCCCTGATCTGCTGGACCTCCAACTCCAGCACCAGCGATTCCTTCAACTGGCCTGCCACCCGCGCGGTGTACCAGACCAAAACCGTATGCCCAATGCTGGTGCTGACCGATTGCCAGGGAACCGGAATATCAATACTGCCGCTGGTACTGCCCGGTTGCACAACAGGTTCAAACACCGGCTCGTCCTGGCCCTTGATCGCCCAGTACAAGGTAATGGGCCCCGTGCCCATCCCCGTAAAAGCGACGGTCGCGACAGTGCCGTTTTTCGCCTTGATGGGGTCCAGGGTGTTGTTATTGAGGGCGTAGCGAATCTGCGGATAGGGCAATTCGACAGCAACCTCGGCAGGTGCCTGGGTAGCCGCCAACGGCGGGCTTTGGGGGGTGGTTTTTTTGACCATGATGCGACCTCCTGTCTGGGAAAGATAACCAGCAAGCCTGCTGGGCAGGCCCAAATCTGCAGTTATCTAGCCCCGGAAACAGGAGGTTTGCCTACTGTCAGAATTGACAGTAGGCACCCCAAAAATGTGCAAAACCGACCAATGGCGTGCCGCCTGTATGGCGGCCCGTTCGCCGACTCAAAGCCCCTCCAGCTCCGCCATCAAATCGCTCAGGCGGTCCACCGTGCCGGCACTGATGTCACTGGCGGCCAAGCCCTCGATGTACGTCGCCAACTCCGCCACCGTGCTGCATTCGAACATCGCCCGCAGCGGCACATCCCGTTGCAGGCTCTTTTGCACCCGCGAGGCGATTTGCGTGGCCAGCAACGAATGCCCGCCCAGCTCGAAGAAGTTATCCAGCACGCCCACCTGCTCGACCTTCAGCACCTCGGCCCAGATTGTGGCCAGGGTCTGCTCCAGCTCGCTGCGCGGCGCCAGGTAATCCTGGCTGTGCAACTGACCGATCTCCAGAGCCGGCAAGGCCTTGCGGTCGAGCTTGCCGTTGGCATTCAACGGCAGGCGCTCCAGCCACAGCCAGTGCAACGGCACCATGTACTCCGGCAGTTCGCTGCGCAGGCGCTGCTTGATGCGGTCCAGGCGTTCGCCAGGGTTAAGGCTGGCATCGCTCGCCACCAGGTAACCCACCAAGTGCTTGCCATTCACGCCCTCCTGCACACCCACCGCCGCGTCGCGCACCTCGGGCTGCTCGTGCAGGCGCGCCTCGATTTCACCGAGTTCGATGCGGTAGCCGCGAATTTTCACCTGATGGTCGATGCGCCCGACGTACTCCAGCACCCCATCGCTGCGCCGCCGCGCCAGGTCGCCGGTGCGATACAGGCGTTCTCCCGGCGCACCAAATGGATCCGCCACAAACACTTGCGCGGTACGCAGCGGATCGCTGACGTACCCACGCCCTACCCCGGTGCCCGCCACACACAACTCACCCACCGCCCCTTGCGGCACCAGCTCCAGCGCGCCGTCGAGCAGGTACAAACGGTTGTTGTCGGTCGGCGTGCCGATCGGCAGGTAGGTGCCACGGGTCGAGGCCAGGTCGACGCAAAAGAACGCCACGTCATCCGAGCATTCCGCCGGGCCATAGGCGTTGACCAGGCCGATATCCGGGTAACGCAGCAGCCATTGGTGCGCCAACTCTGGCGGCATGGCCTCCCCCGTCGGCAGCATCCAGCGCAGGCCCTGCAGGCTGATGCGCTCCTGGGCAAGCATGCCCTGGATCAGCGATGGCACGCTTTCCAGCACCGTGATGCCCTGGGCCTGGACATGGGCCAGCAGGCCCTGCGGATCATGGGCAATGGTGTTGGGCACAATGTCCACCCGTGCGCCAAACAACGGCGCGGCGAGGAATTGCCACACCGAAATATCGAAGCTTTGCGACGCGGTCTGGGCGATCACATCCTGCTCGCTCAACTGCAGGTACGGCACCTTGCTCAACTGGTTATTGAGCATGCCGCGCTGCTCGACCATCACGCCCTTGGGCAGCCCGGTGGACCCGGAGGTGTAGATCACATAGGCGAGGTTGTCCGGGGCACTGTAGATCCCCGGATTGCTATCCGCGCCCGCCAACTCCTCCCACACCAGCAGCTTCGGCCGCGCGCCGCAGGCAAAGTCTTCGAGCAACACCTGCGCCTGTTCAAGGCAGGCTGCCGTGCACACCAGCAGCGGCGTGCGGCTCAGGTCGATGATCCGGCTCAGGCGCTGGGCCGGCAGGCCGGGATCCAGCGGCAAATAACCGGCACCGGCCTTGAAGCTGCCGATGATCATGCCCAGCAGTTCCAGGCCGCGCTCGGCCAGCAGCGCCACCGGCTGATCCAGGCCGACACCCGCCGCGACCAGGGCATGGCCCAGGCGGTTGCTGTGCTGGTTCAGCTCGGCATAGCTCCATTGCCGGTCAAGGCAACTGGCGGCAATGCGCTGCCCATGCTGCGCCACCTGCGCTTCAAACAGTTCAACGTAGCTGCTTTGCAGCGGGTAGTCGTGGGCGCTCTGGTTGCAAGCGTGCACCAGGAACTCACGCTCCTGCTCGCCAATCAGCGGCAGGTCGGCCATATCGCCATGGAAGCCCTGCACCAGCGCCAGCAGCAGGCGCTTGAACTCAGCAAGCATGCCCTGCACGGTGCTTTCATCGAAATAACGCTGGTCGTAGGACAGGTGCAGGCCCAGGTCATCCCCCGGGTAACACACCGCCGTCAGCGGGAAGTTGGTGTGGGTACGGCCCGAGTCCGAGGTGGCGTTCAGGCTTTGCGCACGGTCCAGCACCGAGACTTCCACCGGAGCGTTTTCAAATACAAACAGGCTGTCGAACAGCGGCTGGCCCTTGGGCAGTTCGCTGTGTTCCTGGATTGTCACCAGCGGCAGGTATTCGTACTCGCGCAGCTGCATATTGCTGTCGAGCAAGGCGCTCAACCAGTGGCGCACGCTGCACGGCTGATCGTCCTCGGGCAACTTGACCCGCAGGGCGATGCTGTTGATAAACAGGCCGACCGTGCGCTGCATGTGCGGCATGTCCACCGGGCGCCCGGCCACCGTGACGCCGAACAACACGTCACGCTCGCCGCTCAAGCGCCGCAGCACCAAGGCCCACGCCGCCTGGGCGAAGGTATTGACGGTCAGTTGATGAGCCTGGGCCAGCTCGCGCAATTGCGCACCGTCACGGGCATCCAGACGGGTATAGCAATCCCCCACCACCATGCCGCCACTGTGGCCGGCGTGTTCACGCAGGAATGGCCGGTCGCTGGGGATCGGCGTGGTGCGCTCAAACCCTTGCAGGTTCTGCTGCCACCACTGCCGCGCCTCCGCCAGGTTCTGACGTTGCAGCCAGGCGATGTAATCGCGATAGCGTGGCGGCGCGGCCAGTTGTGCTTCTCGACCTTCACCCAAGGCGGTGTAGATATCGAAAAAATCATTCATCAACAACGAACGGCACCAGGCATCAATCAGGATGTGGTGGTTGCTCATCATGAACCAGTAGCGGGCCTCGCCGACGCGGATCAGGCGCAGGTGGAACGGCGCCTGATTGAGCAGATCGAAACCCGCCTCGCGCTCGCTTTTGAGCAGCGCTTGCAGGCGCGGTTCCTGTTGCTCGGCCGGGGTGCCGGTCCAGTCCAGGTATTCGATCGGCGTGCTGCCGGGCTTGTGGATCACCTGCAACATCGCTTCGCCGACGTTCCAGCAGAACGACGCACGCAAGGCTTCATGCCGGGCGATCACGGCTTTCCAGGCCAGGGCAAAGCGCTCGGGGTTGAGCTCGCTGTTGATGCGGTAGCGGTCCTGCATGTAATAGAGGCCGGTGCCCGGCTCCAGCAGGGTATGCAACAGCAGGCCTTCCTGCATGGGCGTCAGCGGATACACATCCTCGATGGCGCTGGCCGGCACCGGCAACGCGTCCAGTTGCACCTGGGTCAGGTGCGCCAGGGGGAAGTCGGACGGCGTCAGGCCGCCGGCATCATCGCGCAGGCAATGGGCGATCAGGCTCTGCAACTCGCCCAGGTAGGCCTCGGCCAGCTCGCTGATGGTCTGGTGGTCGTGGCGCTCGCGGCTGAAGGTCCAGCGCAGCAGCAGTTCGCCGCCGTACACCTGGCTGTCCACACTCAAGGCGTTGGGCAGTGGCGCATCCGGGTCATGGGCCGGGCCGGCAGACACGTCCAGCGGGTGGAACAGCGCCTGGCTGTCGAAGTTCTGGTCGAACTGCCCGAGGTAGTTGAAGGTAATCGAGGCGTTCGGCAACGCCGCCATGGCTTGGCGACAGGTACTGTCGGCCAGGTAGCGCAGCACGCCATAGCCCAGGCCTTTGTGCGGCACCGCGCGCAGTTGCTCCTTGATCGCCTTGATCGACGCGCCCTGGCCGCTGGCCTCCTCGATATCCAACGGGGTCAGGCGCAGCGGGTAAGCGCTGGTGAACCAACCGACACTGCGGGTCAGGTCGATTTCATCAAACAGGCTTTCGCGGCCGTGGCCTTCCAACTGGATCAGGGTCGATGCGTGGCCACTCCAACGGCACAGCACGCGGGCCAGTGCAGTCAGCAATAGGTCGTTGACCTGGGTGCGGTAGGCGCTCGGTGCCTGTTGCAGCAACTGCCGGGTGCGCTCGGCATCCAGGCGCACACTGACAGTCTCGGCGTCGCGGTTGCGCAGGCTGCCGTCCGCCCGATCCACCGGCAGTTCAACCGGCGGGCCCGCCAACTGTTGCTGCCACAGGCTCAGTTCTTCACGCAGGGATTCGCTAGTGGCATAGGCCTGCAAACGCGCGGCCCAGTCGCGCAGGGCGCTGGTCTTGGCCGGCAGGCTGACGGCCTGGCCGTCGCTCAATTGGCGATAGACGTTTTGCAGGTCTTCGAGCAATACGCGCCAGGACACGCCATCCACCACCAGGTGATGGATCGCGATCAGCAAGCGTTGCTGGCCAAGCGGCCCGTCCACCAGCAAGGCGCGCAGCAGCGGGCCGTGCTCCAGGTCGAGGCTGCGCTGGGCATCGGCGAACAGCGCCTCGCACTGCGCCATATCCGCCACCTGGGCCAGCCACAACACGCCGCCTTCCGGCACGGCCAGATGCTCGGCGTGCCATTGCGCGTCGTGCTGGGTGAAGCTCAGGCGCAAGGCGTCATGGTGTTCCAGCACGGCCAGCAGCGCCTGTTCCAGGCGGTGCGGGTCCAGGGCCTGCACCGGCGCCAGCACCAATGCCTGGTTCCAGTGCTGACGCGCCGGGATTTCGCTGTCGAAGAACCAATGCTGGATCGGCGTCAGGCCCGAGGGGCCGGTCAACAGCCCTTGCTCGGCAGTGACCTGCTCACTGCACGTGGCCACTGCGGCCAGGGCCTGCACGGTCTGGTGCTGGAACAGGTCGCGGGGGCTGAAGTGAATCCCCGCCTGCCGCGCCCGGCTGACCACCTGGATCGACAGGATCGAGTCGCCACCCAGCTCGAAGAAGTTATCGTGCAGCCCGACCTGCTGCACATTGAGCACCGCACACCAGATCGCGGCCAGGCTCAGTTCCAGCGCATTGCTCGGCGCCACGTACTGCTGCCGATTGGCCTCGGGGTCCGGTTGCGGCAAGGCGCGGCGGTCGAGCTTGCCGTTGGCGGTCAGCGGCATGCTGTCGAGCACCATCAGGTGCGCCGGCACCATGTAGTCCGGCAGCTGCGCCTTGAGGTGGGTCTTGAGCGCCTCGCGCAAGGCGGCGTGATCGCGGGCATCGCTGACCAGGTACGCCGCCAGTTGCTTGCCACTCGGCGCATCCAGGGCCAGGACCACCGCCTCACGGACCGCCTCGTGCTCAAGCAGGCGGGTTTCGATCTCGCCCAGTTCGATGCGGAAACCACGGATTTTCACCTGATGGTCGATCCGCCCCAGGTACTCCACCAGGCCATCGGCACGCTGGCGCACCAGGTCGCCGGTACGATAGAGCCGCCCGCCATCGGCATACGGGTCGGCCACAAAACGTTCGGCGGTCATGCCCGCACGCTGGTGATAACCCTGGGCCAGGCCGGCGCCGCCCACGTACAGCTCGCCAGTCGCACCTTGGGGCACCAGCGCCAGGTCGGCATCCAGAATATAGGCGACCCGCGCGCCGATGATGCTGCCGATCGGCACGCTGCCGGCGCCCTCCTCCAACACCTCAGGGGCCAGGCTGGCCAGGGGCATGACCACCGTTTCGGTCGGCCCATAAGCATTGAAGAACAGCGCCGGCTGGAACGCTGCGCGGATGCGCTGCAGGTGCTCGCCAGTCAGCGCCTCGCCACCGGTGATGCACATGCGCACCGGTAGGGTCTGGTTTTGCGTGGCCAGCCATTGGGCCAACTGGCTGCCATAGCTAGGGGTGAAGCCGAGGATATTGATCCGATGCTCACGGATCAGCCCGCAAATTTCTTCGGCATCCCATTGCCCCTGGGCGCGCAACACCACCTGCGCACCACTGAGCAGCGGCACCAGCAGGCGCTCGGTGGCGGCGTCGAAATTGATCGAATAGAAGTGCAGCTCGCAATCGTCGGGGCGCATGCCAAAGCGCTCGATCACCGCCTGGCAATGCATGGCGATTTCACCGTGGGACACCACCACGCCCTTGGGCTTGCCGGTGGAGCCGGAGGTGTAGATCAGGTACGCCTGATGCTGCGCCAGGCTGATCGCCGGCAGGTCACTGGCCGGGTAGTTGGCGAGCACCGGCAAGTCATCTTCCAGGCACCAGCAACTGACGCTGGCGGGTAACTCACCAAGGGCGTCGAACATCGCCGCATCGCTGAGCAACAGGCCGATGCCGCTGTCTTCGATCATGTAGTGCAGACGGTCCAGCGGGTATTCCGGGTCCAACGGCACATAGGCGCCACCGGCCTTGAGGATCGCCAGCAGGCCGATGACCATTTCCAGTGAGCGTGGCAGCGCCAGGCCGACCCGCACCTGCGGGCCCACCCCACGCTCGCGCAGCATCCAGGCCAGGCGGTTGGCGCGGCTGTCCAGCTCGCGGTAACTCAGGGTTTGCCCGGCGAAGGTCAGCGCGGGCGCATCCGCACGGGCCTGCACCTGTGCGCTGAACAGCGAATGAATGCACTGGTCGAGACGGTGCTCGCCGGCCTCGATACCGAGGCCGTCTTGCAGGGCGCGTTGCTCATGTGCCTGGAGCATCGCCAACTCGCTCAAGCGCTGTTGCGGATCGGCAATCAGCGCCTCCAGCAGGTTGCGCCAATGGGCGGCCATGCGCGCAATGCGCGGCTCGTCGAACAAGTCGGTGCTGTAGGTCAGGCAGCAACCCAGGCGATGATCGAGGTCGGTGACTTCCAGGTTGAGGTCGAACTTGGTGGCACGCGCATCGTTGGCCAGGTACTCGACGGTCATCCCGGCCAGCTGCCGGCTTTGCTGGAACTCCCAGCGCTGCACGTTGCACATCACCTGGAACAGCGGGTTATACGCAGCACTGCGCGGCGGCTGCAGGGCTTCCACCAAGTGGTCGAACGGCAGGTCCTGATGGGACTGGCCTTCGATTACGGTGTGGCGCACGTGCTCAAACAGCTCAGCAACGCGCATCTGCCCGTCGAGCTGGCAACGCAGCACCTGGGTGTTGAGGAACGCGCCGATCAGCCCTTCGCTTTCCGGACGGATGCGGTTGGCCACCGGCGCACCGATGCGCAGGTCGGTCTGGCCGCTGTAGCGGTAGAGCAGCGTCGCCAGGGTCGCGGTCATGGTCATGAACAGGGTCAGGCCATGTTCGGCATTGAAGGCGCGCACCTTGGCGGCGAGTTCATCGCCAAGGTCAAAACGGTACAGCTCGCCCTGATGACTTTGCACCGCCGGGCGTGGCCGGTCGCTGGGCAGTTCCAGCAGCGGATGCTCGTTGCCCAGTTGCGTGGTCCAGTAGTCGAGCTGGCGCTGGCGTTCACCGGCCTCCAGCCATTGGCGCTGCCACACGCTGTAGTCCAGGTACTGCACCGGCAACGGTTCCAGGGGCGATTCGCGCTCGTCGATAAAGGCTTCGTACAGCGCGCTGAGTTCACGGGCAAAGATGTCCATGGCCCAGCCTTCGGTGACGATGTGGTGCAGGGTCAGCACCAGGTAGTGTTCCTGCTCGCCGGCCTTGACCAGACAGGCGCGCAGCAACGGTCCGGTTTCCAGGTTGAACGGGCGGTGGGCTTCCTGGTCGGCCAATTGCTGCACGCGCAGTTGGCGCTCGGCTTCGGTAAACGCCGAGAAATCCTGCCAGTTCATGCGCACGCTGCTTTGCGCGGCGACGTTCTGCCGGGCCACACCATCGACACTCGGGAAGGTGGTGCGCAGGGTTTCGTGGCGCATGATCAAGGCTTGCAACGCCGCCTCGAAACGCCCCACATCCAGCACCCCGCGCAAGCGCGCCATGCCACCGACGTTATAGGCCGGGCTGTCCGGCTCCATTTGCCAGAGGAACCACATGCGCTGCTGGGAATAGGACAGCGGCACCGGCTGGCGACGATCCACCTTGCCGATCGCGCTCTGTTGGTTGCGTTGGCCGCTGGCCTGGATCAGGCGCACCTGTTCGGCAAACGCCCCCAGCTCACTGGCTTCGAACAAGGTACGCAGGGGCAGCTCCACATCACAGGCCTGGCGTGTGCGGGAGATGATTTGCGTGGCCAGCAGTGAATGGCCGCCAAGGGCGAAGAAGTCGTCGCGCAGGCCGACACGCGGCAGGCCCAGCACTGTGCGCCAGATCGCGGCGATCTGCTGTTCCAGGGCGGTGTGCGGCTCGACATGCTCACGCACCTGCCACACCGGCTCCGGCAAGGCGCGGCGGTCGACTTTGCCGCTGGGGCTCAGGGGCATGACGTCGAGGCGGATCAGTTGCGCCGGCACCATATACTCCGGCAACTCGGCGGCCAGTGCGGCTTTCACGTCCAGCTCATCCAGCTCGCCGCTGGCCGTGTAGTAACCGATCAACTGCGCACCGCCGGCGGTCTCGCGAACCAACACCAGCGCCTGGGCGATGCCCTCCTGGGCCAGCAGCCGCGCCTGGATTTCTTCCGGTTCGACCCGAAACCCGCGCAGCTTGACCTGCTGATCCAGGCGCCCGAGGTACTCCAGCACGCCATCAGCCGTCCAGCGCACGCGGTCGCCGGTGCGGTACAAACGGGCGCCCGCCGCGCCCAGTGGGTCGGCGACAAAACGTTCGGCGGTCAGCCCGGCACGCCCCAGATAACCACGGGCCAGGCCAATCCCGCCGATGCACAGCTCACCCGGCACCCCTGCGGGCAGCAGGTTGAACTGCTCGTCCAGCACCCGGCAAAGCACGTTGCCCAATGGGCGGCCGATTGGCGAGCGCTCACCGTCGGTGCGCTGGCAGTGCCAATGGGTGACGTTGATTGCCGTTTCGGTCGGGCCATAACGGTTGTGCAACTGCACCGCCGGCAATTGCGCGAGCAACCGATTGCGCAACTCGGCGGACAAGGCTTCGCCACCGGAAAATACCCGGCGCAGGCTGGTGCATTCGGCCGCCAGCGGTTCATCGACAAACAGCTGCAGTAGCGGCGGCACAAAATGCAGGGTGGTCACGCCATGCTCCTGCACCAACTGTGCAATGCGATGGGGGTCGCGATGCTCGCCGGGGCCGGCCAGTACCAGGCGGCAACCGCTGATCAGTGGCCAGAAACACTCCCACACCGACACGTCAAAACTGATCGGTGCCTTTTGCATCAGCACATCGCTTTCATCCAACTGGTAAGTGGCCTGCATCCACTGCAAGCGCTCGGCCAGGGCGCCATGGGTATTACCCACGCCCTTGGGCTGGCCGGTGGAGCCGGAGGTGTAAATCACATAGGCGAGGTTGTCGGCATTCAAGTGCAGGCCCGGCGCCTGGGTCGGCCAGCTGTCAAGCTTGAGGCTGTCCATGGCGATCAACGAAACCCCCTCGGCCACCGGCAGCTGTTGCAGCAGATGGGTCTGGGTCAGCAACAATTGCACGCCACTGTCGGCCAGCATGTAGGCCAGGCGGTCGGCGGGATAGTCCGGGTCCAGTGGCACATAGGCGCCGCCGGCCTTGAGGATCGCCAGTAAGCCGATCAGCAGTTGCGGCGAACGCTCGGCGGCAATCGCCACGCACACGTCCGGGCCGACGCCTTTGTCGCGCAGGTAATGGGCCAGGCGGTTGGCCTGGGTGTGCAGTTGGCCGAAGGTCAGGCTGGCGTCCTGCCAGACCACGGCGGTGCGCTCGTCGCTGTGTTGGTTGAGTTGTTCCGGCACCAGGCGCTGCGCCGGGGCGCACGGGGCCTCGCTCCAGTTGCGTTGCTCGGTGTGCTCGGCGGCCTGCAGCAGCACAAGGTCGCCCACCGCTTGGTGCGGTTGCGCACAGGCCGCTTGCAACAGGTTGATCAAATGCGTGGCCAGGCGCGCGATGGTGCTGGCGTCGAACAGCTCGTCAGCGTAGTCGAATGACAGGCTCAGGCGCCCGTTGCGGTCTTCTTCGCTGTGCAGTTGCAGGTCGAACTTGGCTTCGCGGCTGTGCCACGGCAGCTCTTCGGCCAGCAGGCCCGGCAGGCGGCGCAAGGCACTCAGGTCACGCTGCTGGTGGTTGAACATGACCTGGAACAGGCCTTGTTCCCGGGCTTGGGGGAAGGCTTCCAGCAGCTGTTCGAAGGGTAAGTCCTGATGGGCCTGGGCCTCGGTGGCGGCCAGGCGCGTCGCCGCCAGCAGCTCGCTGAAGGGCAGGCGCGCATCCACTTCGGCGCGCATCACCAGGGTATTGATAAAGAAGCCGATCAGGCCCTGGGTTTCGTGGCGCCCACGGTTGGCGTTGGGCACACCGATGCGGATATCGCGCTGGCCGCTGTAGCGGTACAGCAGGCTCTGGAACGCCGCCAGCAACAGCATGAACGGCGTGGCCTGGTGCGCTTGGGCGGTCTGGCGGATCGCTTCGCCCAGGCTGGCGTCCAGGCGCACGCTGTAGCGTGAAGCGCTGCGCCGTTGCTGGGCCGAGCGCGGGTGGTCGGTGGCCAGGCTCAAGATGGGATGTTCGTCACCCAGTTGCTGCTGCCAGTAGGCCAACTGGCGCTGGCCCTCGCCTGCGGCCAGCCATTGGCGCTGCCAACTGCCGTAGTCGGCGTACTGCACAGCCAGGACCGGCAACTCGAGGCGCTGGCCCTGGGACGCAGCAGCGTAGAGGCGCGAGAACTCGTCGAGCAATACAGTCAGCGACCAGCCATCGGCGATGATGTGGTGCAGGGTCACCAGCAACTGGTGATCTTCATCGTCCAGGCGCAACAGCGTGACCCACAGCAACGGGCCTTGCTCCAGATCGAACTGGGTGCGTGCCTCGTCCTCGCGAATCTGCGCGGCACGGGCTTCACGCTCGGCCAGCGGCAGGTCACGCAGGTCGATGACTTGCACGGCAAACTCACGCTGCGCATCCACGCGCTGGTAGCCCTGGCCGTCGCGCTCATAGAACCGCGTACGCAGCGCTTCGTGGCGCTGGATCAGTTGCGCGAAGCTTGCGTGCAGCGCGTCTTCATCCAGCTCGCCGCGTAGGCGCAGGGCGCCGGGGATGGTGTAGGCGCTGCTCTGCGGGTCCAGTTGCCAGGTGATCCACAGGCGGTTTTGCGCCAGGGATTGCGGCATATCCTGCTGGCGTGACAAGGCGCTGATTGCGCCCTGGGCCACGCCCCCCTCCGCCTGCAATTGGCCGACACTGACGGCGAAATCGGCCAGCACCGGCGCCTCGAACAGCAGGCGCAGATTGAGTTCCAGGCCCAGGGTTTCGCGCAGGCGGGCAACCACTTGGGTGGCGCTGATGGAGTTGCCGCCGAGCAAGAAGAAGTGATCATCGCCAGCCACTTGCGCCACCTGCAACTGTTCGCACCAGATCGCGGCGATCTGCTGTTGCAGGTCTGACGCCAGTGCCCCATCGCCCGCCTGCGCGCGCTGATCGGGGAACTGCGCGTAGCTGTCGAGGCTGCCATCGGCCAGGCGGGTGCGGCAGGCCGAACGCTGGACCTTGCCACTGGAGGTTTTCGGCAACGCGCCGGGGTTGAGCAGCACCACCACGCAGGGCGCTTCTTGATAGGCCTCGGCCACTGCCTGGCGAATGGCTTTGATCAGGGCTTCCGGCGGCAGGATCTTCTGCACGCTGCGGCTGATTTCTGCGGCGATGCCGATACCTTCCAGGCCCTGGTCATTCACCGCAAATGCCGCGACACGCCCCTTGCGCACCACTTCCACTTCGCGCTCGACGGTTTGCTCGATGTCCTGCGGGTACAGGTTGTGTCCGCGCACGATCAGCAGGTCTTTCAGGCGCCCAGTGATAAACACCTCGCCGTCGCGGATAAAGCCCAGGTCACCGGTGCGCAACCAGGTGCGACCGGCGTGCTGTACAAACGTCTCGGCGGTGGCTTCGGGGTTGCGCCAGTAGCCGTGGGCAATGCTCGGGCCGGTGGCCCAGATCTCGCCGACGCAGTTGTCGTCCAGCTCGGCGAGAGTCTGCGGCTCGACGATCAGCACCGCGTGCTCGGGCTGGCTCGTGCCACAGCTCATGATCGCAGTGCCCTGCCCTGGTTCGGCACGGTTGGCGGCCAGCGCCTGTTCGTCCAGGCGCAACGCCGGGATGCCCTGGCCACGGGTGCCGCCGGCGACAAACAGGGTCGCTTCGGCCAAGCCATAGGAGGCGAAGAAGTTGTTCGGGGTAAAACCACACGGGGCGAACTTCTCGGCGAAGCGCTCCAGGGTGTCGAGGCGGATCGGCTCGGAACCGGAATAGGCCACGCGCCAATGGCTCAGGTCCAGGCGCTCAAGGGCCGAGTCGCTGACCCGCTCGCTGCACAGGCGGTAGGCGAAGTCCGGGCCACCGCTGATGGTTCCGCGGTATTGGCTGATCGCTTCCAGCCAGCGCAACGGGCGGCCAAGGAAGTACGCCGGCGACATCAACACGCAGGGCACGCCGCTGAAGATCGGTTGCAACAGGCCGCCGATCAAACCCATGTCGTGGTACAGCGGCAGCCAGCTGACAATCACGTCATCGGGGTTGAGGTCGATGCCAAAGCCGCGACGGATCAGCAATTCGTTAGCCACCAGGTTGCCGTGGCTGACTTGCACACCTTTGGGCAAGGCGGTGGAGCCGGAGGTGTATTGCAGGAAGGCGATATCGTCGTCCTGCAGGTTTGGCGCGACCCAGCCGGCGGCGATTTCGCTGTGCAGTTCATCCACGCAGAGCAAGGGCGGCGCTTGCTCGATCTGCCCCAGGGCGTCGCGCAAACCACTGCTGGTCAGCAACAGCCTGGGCTCGGCATCGGCGATGATCGACAGCAACCGCTCCTGGTGATGCCGGCGAGTGGACTCCGGCGGATAGGCCGGCACCGCGATCACCCCCGCGTACAGGCAGCCAAAGAACGCCGCGACATAATCCGGGCCGCTGGGGAACAGCAGCACCGCACGCTCACCCAGCCCGGCCGAGGCCTGCAAGGCGGCAGCGATGGTGCGGGCGCGCAGGTCCAGGTCACGGTAGCTGAGCACCACGGTCTCGGCGGCAGACTCAGCCAGAAAGCGCAGGGCCACCTGGTCCGGGGTCTGCGCGGCGCGGCGCTGGAGAGACTGGACCAGGGTGCGGGGAAGTTCGAAGGCGTCCATCATGAGGGGTTCCTGCCTGAAATCGGCTTACGGGGAAATCGGGGATAGAGGGCATGGGCGCGCGGCGGCGTGTTCAGCCGGTCGCCAGGGCCGCCCGCCGTGCAGCGCTATGGCGCCAGCGGGTCAAGTGTTCGTCGGCGTAGCGGCGCAGGCAGCGCAACAGTGAGCTTTCCTGTTGCACCAGAAAGAAATGGTGCCCCTCGAACATGTCCAGGGAGAAACCACTGGCGGTGTCTTCCTGCCAGTCGAGTAATTCGTCGGCGCGCACGTCGTCCTGCTTGCCGCCAAACACATGGATCGGCATCGACAACGGCTCGCGCTCGCCATACTGGAAACTGCCGCACAACAGGAAGTCGGCGCGCAGGATCGGCAGCGTCAATTGCATCAATTCGCGGTTGGTCAACGCGTCTTCGGGCGTGCCTTTGAGCTTGCGCAGGCGCTCGATCAGTTGGGTGTCGTCTTTTTCAATGGCGTATTCGCTGACATCCCGTCGCGCCGGGCCGGCGGTGGCCGAAGCAAACAGCGCCAGGGGTGCAGGCAGCCCGCGTTCGCGCAGGGCATGGGCCAGCTCGAAAGCCAGCAAACCGCCCAGGCTATGGCCAAACAAGGCGTAAGGGCCGTCGAGTTCGGCGCTGATCTCATCCGCCAACTGCGCGGCAAGCACCTTGATATCGCGCTGCAAGGGCTCGTCCATGCGCATGCCACGCCCCGGCAACTCCAGCGGGCGCACTTGCAACCACTCCGGCAGTGCCCGACGCCAGCGGCTGTAGAACATGGCGCTGGCGCCCGAATAGGGCAGGCAAAACAGGCGCAAGCGGGTCGACGTGCTCATCTCAGACCACCCCTGCCTGGATCGCTGGGTTCTCGCGATAGAAACGCATGTCGTCCTCCTCCGGGTGCAAATCCATGGCCGGCGTGTTGGCTGGCCTGTCACCAATGAGAACGGATGGCCCGGCAAAATAATTAGTCTGCCTGCCAGGGCCGGCATACAAAGAGAAGCGCCTCACAGTTTGTATTTCGGTATAAGATTAGTTCCACTTCTCATTTGACAATCATTATCATTAAGCATAATTTGTTGCCCGATGTGTAGGAGGCCTCAGCAGGGATGCCCTCCACTAACCATATTTGCAGCAAGGTGATTTCCATGACGGAACAAGTATCCACAAGCAGGTGCGATTCACCGTTACTCCAGGCGTTTGTCGATAATCGACTGATCCTGGTCAAGATCGCGGCGCGCATTACCGGCTGCCGTTCCCGTGCCGAAGACGTGGTGCAGGACGCCTACTTCAGACTGCAATCGGCCCCGCAGATCACCTCATCGTTCAAGGCTCAACTGAGCTACCTGTTCCAGATCGTGCGTAACCTGGCTATCGACCACTACCGTAAACAGGCCCTGGAACTGAAGTACTCCGGGACGGAAGAGGAAGGCTTGAATGTGGTTATTCATGGCGCTTCACCGGAAACCTCGCACATCAATTTTTCCACCCTGGAAAACATCGCCGACGCCCTGACAGAGCTGCCCCAGCGCACGCGCTACGCGTTCGAGATGTACCGCCTGCATGGCGTGCCGCAAAAGGACATCGCCAAGGAACTGGGGGTGTCGCCAACGCTGGTCAACTTTATGATCCGTGATGCGTTGGTGCACTGCCGTAAGGTTTCGGGGACCCATAGCGATACGTTTGCCCGACGGGTCTGAGCACCACGCCATTGCAATGAGGCATGAGCTTGTGTGGCAGCGGGCTTGCCCGCAATGGCATTGGATCAGCCAGTCAATCCAGTGGCTGACACACCGCTATCGCGGGCAAGCCCGCTCCCACACAAGCCCCCACAGTTGATATTCATTGCCCCCAAGGTCTCAGGCCAACCCACACCGCTCAAAAAACCGCTCCCGCCCCAGCATCATCAGCGCCGCGCGCTTGTGGGGGAAATCGAACTCCTTCTCGCAGTGGAAACACTGGTTCTGCATATACCCAATCATCTTCGCGTTGTCGGCCCTGGGCTCCGCCACCACCCGCTGGGTGCGCGGGTCGTCGAGAAACAGGTAGTGCACCAGCGCCGCCAGCCAACTGGCCACCTTGTGCGGCCCGCGGTGGTGCTCCTCCCCCACCAGCATATGGATGCCCCGATCGTAATCGTCCACCTCATAGAACGGCGCAATGCGATCCTCCCTGGCCCAATACGCCTCGAAATAGGCAAACGGCTCATCGTCGAAACAACCGATCAGCGTCAAGGCATGTGGGTCAGCTGCAAGCTTCTCCAGATAGTCCCGATGCTGCTCCAGGCTGCCGCTTTCCTGCCAGAAACTGGCGACCCGCGCGCTGTTCTGCCAGCGATTGAAGCGGGCCAGGTCCACGTCGATCTCCAGCGTACGCAGTGAAATCCACGCGCCCAGGCGCGCGTCGAAACGTCGGTAGACTTCGCCGCACGGTTTGGGCGCACGCACCGGATGGCGCTTGCCATTGCTGAGGATCATTTGCTGCGGATAAGCGCCACTCACAGGCTGGCCCAACCACGGCTGTGGCAATTGCCAGAACAGAGTGCGCTCGCAACGGAACTGCCCTGCCACATCCGTGGCCAGCAGCAGGCCGCTGCGCAGGGCCTCGTCAGGGGCGTGTTCGAGGTGCCAGACCAGTTGCTGGCGCTCAGGCTCACGGGCAAACAGCCAGTAACAAGCGGCCCACAAGGCCTGCACCGACGGCACCTCACCGGGGCTTTGCAACTGCAGGTGCAGCTCTTCGCCGCGCGCCAGGCGCAGGCGCACCAGCGGCTGGCCAGCGAGAGTCAGGGTCAGGCGGCCATCGCTTTCGTCTGCGTTAAGGGCAGGCCCTGCCGGGAGTGGCAGGACTGACAAGTCTTGGGGATTGGGCATGGAGGGGGCTCACGATAATCGTCGACAGTTAGACGAAGTGACGTGAACCAGCAGCAAAAATTTAAGCGGGCGTTACCCGGATCAGGGTGCGTCAGCTACCGGCAGCACATCAATGCGGTACGGTTCGAAGATCTTCAACAGCTCGCCGCTGTCGCGCAGATCCTTGAGCAATGCGGCAAACGCCGGGCCGCTGATCGCCGCCTTGGGCCGCAGCAAAGCGTAGTGGTGGTACACCTGATCAATGCGCTCCGACACCAGGAACTGCCCGGCGGTGTCGGGATTGCGCACCATAAAGTCACTCAGGTAGGAACGCGTGACCAGGGCGATATCCGCGCGGCCACGGGTCACCATCAGCAAGTTGCTGTCATGGGAATAGGTCAAGGTGGCGTTGAACTGCGTGGCCATGGCCTTGGGGTCGGGGTTGAAGTTGGCGAAGGCGTAGTGATAACCGCTGAACACCGCCAGGCGCTTGCCCGCCAGATCGGTGAAATAGCCCTGGTCGCGGCCGGTCTGGCGCTGGGTGACGAATATCTCGGCGTCCTCCAGGCCCATGTCGACACTGGTATGGGGGATATCCTGCCAACCCCACTGCGGGTTCTCGAAGATGGCCATATCGACCCGGCCCTGCTGGAAATCACGAAAACGCCGGGGAATGGAGGTGGGTACCAGCACAAACTGGTACTCGCGCTGCGCACGGTTCAGCGCTTCCAGCAATTGCGGGAGCAGCCCGCTGTCGGCGCCCTGCTCCGGGCGCACCGTATACGGTGGAAAATGCGCAGCACCGACCCGTACCAATTGGGCCGCCGAAACCTGCGCCTGCCACAAGGTGCCCATTGCCAATACTGTTAATCCTGCAGCCAGCCGCAATGGCGAAAACATCAGGCACGCACCGTTCAAAATCTGGATCTCGCTAAGCTAGGCGTTTTTGTCCGGGGAGACAACTTCCGGCCCGACAATTAAATCGCTTGCTTTACCCGCCTAATCCGCCTTCAGCACCAGCAGCAATGCTTCATCGGCCAATTGCTCGAGGGTCATGCTGCCCTGGGCGCGGAACCAGGTCGTGGTCCACGACAGCGCCCCGGTCAGGAAACGCCGAGTGATAAATACATCACCCTTGATATACCCAGCCTGCTTGGCCTCCCCCAATACCTGCAACCAGATCTCTTCGTAGACATCGCGCAATGCCAGCACCTGGGCCTGCCCTTCTGCCGACAGCGAACGCCATTCATACACCAGCACCGCCATGGCCTCGCCGCTGCCGCCCATGATCGACTGCAACTCACAGCGAATCAGCGCCAGCACCCGTTCGCGCACGCTGCTCGCCTCGGCCAGGGAGGCGCGCATCATCGCGGTGTTGTAATGGATGGTTTCTTCCATCACCGCCCGCAGGATTTCGTCCTTGCTCTTGAAGTGGTGGAAGATGCTGCCGGACTGGATTCCCACCGCACTGGCCAGGTCGCGCACGGTGGTGCGTTCATAGCCCTTGTTGCGAAACAGGTGAGCCGCGGTCTGCAGCAGCTTGCCCCGGGCGCTGTCGGGGTCGGTCAGTTGCCCGCCGTCCACCATGGTGCGCATCACCTCCAGGGCTTTTTGCTCATCCATGCTGCTCTCCTCAACTACTTTGATTGCGTCATGGCCGGCAATTTAGGCCGTGGCAGCCACCCAAGCAAGCGCTTGGGCATAAGTTGTGTACACAGTTTACAAACCAAGCGCTTGCTTGGTAGTCTCGACCCAGCGATTTTGCAGAGAAGGACGTCCCATGAACAAGACCGTTCGTATCGGCTGCGCCAGTGCATTCTGGGGCGACACCTGCACCGCCGCCGCGCAGTTGGTGCAAGGCGGCGCGCTGGACTACCTGGTGTTCGACTACCTGGCCGAAGTCACCCTGTCGATCCTCGCCGGGGCGCGCATGAAAGACCCCCAGGCCGGCTACGCCCTGGATTTCGTCGAAGTACTGGCGCCGTTGCTCGGTGATATCCAGCGCCAGGGCATCCGGGTGATCAGCAACGCCGGCGGCATCCACCCCCAGGCCTGCGCCGCCGCCTTGCAGGCCGCCTGCGACCAGGCCGGGGTGCCGCTGAAAATCGCCGTAGTGCTGGGCGATGACCTGCAACCGCAGTTCAAGCAACTGCAGGGCATCAGCGATATGTTCAGCGGCGCGCCTTTGCCGGCGATGTGCGTGTCGACCAATGCCTACCTCGGCGCGCCGGGCATCGTCCAGGCCCTGCAACTGGGCGCCGATATCGTCATCACCGGGCGCGTGGTGGACAGCGCAGTGGTCAGCGCGGCCCTGGTGCATGAATTCAACTGGGGGTGGCAGGACTACGACCACCTGGCCCAGGCCGCACTGGCCGGGCATATCATCGAATGTGGCGCGCAGTGCACCGGCGGCAATTTCACCGATTGGCGCGAGGTGCCGGACTACGAGCACATCGGTTTCCCGATTGTCGAGGTCAGTGCCGACGGCCAGTTCACCGTCAGCAAAGTGCCGGGCACAGGCGGCCTGATCAGCGAACTGAGCGTCGCCGAACAACTGCTGTATGAGATCGGCGACCCACGCGCCTACCTGCTGCCGGATGTGATCTGCGACTTCAGCCAGGTCACGCTGGAGCAACAAGGCGAAAACCGCGTGCGTCTGCGCGGTGCCAAAGGGCTGGCACCCACCGACCAGTACAAAGTCAGTGCCACCTACCCCGACGGTTTCCGCTGTACCGCCAGTTGCCTGCTGGCCGGCATCGACGCGGTGGCCAAGGCCGAACGGGTCGGCCAGGCGATCATCAACAAGACCTCGCAGTTGTTCAGCCAGCGCGGGTGGGCACCCTATACCGAGGTCAGCATCGAGTTGCTCGGCAGTGAGGCCACCTACGGCGCCCATGCCCGGCGCCAGGACTGTCGCGAAGTGGTGCTCAAGCTGGCGGTGCGTCACCCAAGCAAACAGGCCCTGGTGCTGTTCGCCCGGGAAATCGCCCAGGCGGCCACCGGCATGACGCCGGGCCTGACCGGCATTGTCGGCGGCAGGCCCACGGTGTATCCACTGATCCGCCTGTTTTCGTTCCTGATCGACAAAAGCGCGTGCCGCCTGAGCGTCGACTTCCAGGGGCAATCCCACCCTTGCGAACTGCCTGCCACGGCCGCCCTGAGTACGCCCCACGCGCCCCTCGACCCGCCCAAACCCGAAGGCCACGCCGAGGCCAGTGTGCCCCTGGTCAAGCTGGCCGTGGCGCGCTCCGGGGACAAGGGTAATCACAGCAATATTGGCGTAATCGCGCGCCGGCCCGAATACCTGCCATGGATTGCCGAAGCACTGACCCCAGAGGTGATCGTCGACTGGATGAGCCATGTACTCGACCCGCTGCACGGGCGCGTCGAGCGCTGGTACCTGCCGGGCAGCCACAGCCTCAACTTCCTCCTCGAAAACGCCCTGGGCGGCGGCGGTATCGCCAGCCTGCGCATCGACCCACAAGGCAAGGCTTTCGCCCAGCAACTGCTGGAAATCCCGATTGCCGTGCCCCGCCACATCGCCGATCAACTCACCTAAGGGACTCTCGCCGTGGCCTTCGACTCGATCTTCAAAGCCGACCTGTTCCAGGGGCAGACCCTTATCGTCACCGGTGGCGGCAGCGGCATTGGCCGTTGCACCGCCCATGAACTGGCGGCACTCGGCGCCCATGTGGTGCTGGTGGGGCGCAAGCCGGAAAAGCTGCAACGGGTCACCCAGGAAATTACCGAAGACGGCGGCCACGCCAGCTGGCACGCCTGTGATATCCGCGATGAAGAAGCGGTGAAGGCGCTGGTCAGCCAGATCATCGAGGCACACGGGCCGATCCAGGGTCTGGTGAACAATGCCGGCGGCCAATACCCCTCGCCCCTGGCGTCGATCAATCAAAAAGGCTTTGAAACCGTAATGCGTACTAACCTGGTGGGCGGTTTCTTGATGGCGCGGGAAGTGTTCAATCAGTCAATGAGCAAGCACGGCGGTGCCATCGTCAACATGCTGGCCGACATGTGGGGCGGCATGCCCGGCATGGGCCACTCGGGCGCAGCGCGCGCGGGGATGGACAACTTCACCAAGACCGCCGCGTTCGAATGGGGTTACGCCGGGGTGCGGGTCAACGCAGTGGCGCCGGGCTGGATCGCCTCCAGTGGCATGGACACCTACGAAGGCGCGTTCAAGGCGGTGATCCCGACCCTGCGCGAGCATGTGCCCCTCAAGCGCATTGGCACCGAATCGGAAGTCAGTGCGGCGATTGTGTTCCTGCTCAGCCCCGCCGCCGCATTCGTCAGCGGCAGCACCTTGCGCATCGACGGCGCCGCCAGCCTGGGCAGCCGAGCCTGGCCGCTGCACAAGGCGCAGCCGCCGAGCCCGTCGTTCAATGGTTTTCACCGCGCCTACCTGCCGGATGTGCTCAAGGAGGGCCAATAAACCATGCCGGTCATCGACTCCCTACTCGACACCCACAGCCCGCAGTTCGCACAGAACCGCGAGGCCATGCTCACCGCCATCCATCATCTGCGCCAACTGGAACAGAACCTGTTGGACAAGGCCGCCGAGGCCAAGGGCAAGTTCGACAAACGCGGCCAACTGCTGCCCCGTGAGCGCCTCAACCTGTTGCTCGACCCCGGTGCGCCCTTCCTCGAACTGGCAAGCCTGGCCGGTTACAAGCTGCACGACGACAAGGATGGCAGCGCGGCCGGCGGCGGGCTGATTGCCGGTATCGGCTATGTCAGCGGCGTGCGCCTGCTGGTGGTGGCCAACAACAGCGCAATCAAGGGCGGGACGATTTCCCCCAGCGGCTTGAAAAAATCCCTGCGCCTGCAACAGATCGCCATGGAGAACAAACTGCCGGTGGTGACCCTGGCCGAAAGCGGCGGCGCCAATCTTAATTACGCGGCGGAGATTTTCGTCGAAGGCGCGCGCAGCTTCGCCAACCAGGCGCGGATGTCAGCCATGGGCCTGCCGCAGATCACCGTGGTGCACGGCTCGGCCACCGCCGGCGGTGCCTATCAGCCGGGGCTTTCGGATTACGTGGTGGTGGTGCGCGGCAAGGCCAAGCTGTTCCTGGCCGGCCCGCCGCTGCTCAAGGCCGCCACCGGCGAAGTGGCGACGGACGAGGAACTGGGCGGCGCCCAGATGCATGCGCAAACCGCCGGCACCGCCGAATACCTGGCGGAAAATGACGCCGACGGCGTGCGCATCGTGCGCGAGATTGTCAGCCTGCTGCCCTGGGACGACCGGCTGCCACCCCAGCCGGCGCGGGCCTATGTCGAGCCGCTGTATCCGATTGAAGAGCTGCTGGGCCTGATCCCCTCGGACCCGAAAAAGCCCTATGACGTACGGGAAATCATCGCGCGTATCGCCGATGGCTCCAACTTCCTGGAGTTCAAGGGCGAGTTCGATCCCCACACCGTCTGCGGCCACCTGCACATCCAGGGCCGGGCCTGCGGGTTTATCGGCAACAACGGCCCGATCACGCCCAAGGGCGCGAGCAAGGCCGCGCAATTTATCCAGCTGTGCGACCAGAGCCAGACGCCGCTGCTGTTTTTCCACAACACCACCGGCTTTATGGTGGGCACCGAATCCGAGCAACAAGGCGTGATCAAGCACGGCGCGAAGATGATCCAGGCGGTGGCCAATGCCCGGGTGCCCAAGCTCACGGTGGTGGTCGGCGGTTCCTACGGCGCCGGCAACTATGCGATGTGCGGCCGTGGCCTGGACCCACGCTTTATCTTCGCCTGGCCCAACAGCCGCACCGCCGTGATGGGCGGCGCCCAGGCCGGCAAGGTGCTGCGCATTGTCACCGAGGCCAAGCAGTTGAAAGACGGCCTGGTGCCCGACCCCAAGGTGCTCGACATGCTCGAGCAGGTCACCGCGCAGAAACTCGATAGCCAGTCCACGGCCCTGTATGGCAGCGCCAACCTGTGGGACGACGGGCTGATTGACCCGCGGGACACCCGCACGCTGCTGGGCTACCTGCTGGATATCTGCCAGCAAGCCCAGGTGCGCCAATTGCAACCCAACAGCTTTGGCGCCGCGCGCTTTTAACGATCAGGAGAACAATAAAAATGATCTTCACCCAGGAACACGAAGAGCTGCGCCGTACTGTACGGGGTTTTGTCGAGCGCGAGATCAACCCCCACGTCGACGAATGGGAAAAAGCCGGGCGCTTTCCCATCCACGAGATTTTCCGCAAGGCCGGCGACCTCGGCCTGCTGGGCATTTCCAAGCCTGAAAAGTTCGGCGGCATGGGCCTGGACTACAGCTACTCGATTGTCGCCGCCGAAGAGTTCGGCACCATCCGCTGTGGCGGCATCCCGATGTCCATCGGCGTGCAGACTGATATGTGCACCCCGGCCCTCGCACGTTTTGGCTCCGATGAACTGCGCGACGAATTCCTGCGCCCGGCCATCAGCGGCGAACAGGTGGGTTGCATCGGCGTCTCGGAAACCGGCGCTGGCTCCGACGTGGCCGGCTTGAAAACCCACGCCCGCAAGGACGGCGACGACTACGTGATCAACGGCAGCAAGATGTGGATCACCAACTCCCCCAGCGCCGACTTTATCTGCCTGCTGGCCAACACCTCGGACGGCAAGCCGCATATCAACAAGTCACTGATCATGGTGCCGATGAACACCCCCGGGATCAGCGTCAGCCCGCCCCTGGAAAAGCTCGGCATGCACAGCTCGGAAACCGCCCAGGTGTTTTTCGATGATGTGCGCGTGCCCCAGCGCAACCGCATCGGCCATGAAGGCGCGGGCTTCATGATGCAGATGCTGCAGTTCCAGGAAGAACGGCTATTTGGCGCGGCCAATATGATCAAGGGCCTGGAGGCCTGCGTCGACAGCACCATCGCCTACTGCAAGGAGCGCCAGACCTTCGGCAAGGCCCTGATCGACAACCAGGTGATCCACTTTCGCCTGGCCGAACTGTCCACCGAGATCGAATGCCTACGCGCCCTGGTCTACCAGGCCACCGAGCAATACCTCAAGGGCCAGGACGTGACGCGGCTGGCCTCGATGGCCAAGCTCAAGGCCGGGCGCCTGGGCCGCGAAGTCAGCGACAGCTGCCTGCAGTACTGGGGTGGCATGGGCTTTATGTGGGACAACCCGGTGGCCCGTGCCTATCGTGATGTGCGCCTGGTGTCGATTGGCGGCGGCGCCGACGAGATCATGCTGGGGATCATCTGCAAACTGATGGGTACGCTGCCGGGGAAAAAGTCGTGAACGCCTGTGAAACCTTGCTGCTGGAGCCGCACAACGGCGTGCTGCACATCACCCTCAACCGCCCGCAGAACCGCAATGCCATGAGCGTGCAGATGGTCAGCGAACTGCGCGCCGTGCTGACGGATGTCGCCCGTGACGAGCAGGTGCGGGCATTGGTGATCAGTGGCGCTGGCGGGCACTTCTGTGCGGGCGCCGATGTTAAGGACATGAGCCGCGCGGGCAGCCGCGAAGGCTTGCGTGATTTGAACCGGGTGTTTGGCGCGCTGTTGCAAGAAGTCGAAGCCCTGCCCCAAGTGGTGATTGTGGTGTTGCAGGGCGCGGTGCTGGGCGGCGGTTTTGGCCTAGCGTGTGTCAGCGACATCGCCATTGCCGACCACCAGGCACAGTTCGGCTTGCCAGAAACCAGTCTCGGCGTGCTGCCGGCGCAGATCGCACCGTTTGTGGTGCGGCGCATCGGCCTGACCCAGGCCCGGCGCCTGGCGCTGACTGCGGCGCGGTTTGACGGGGTCGAGGCGCAGCGCCTGGGGGTGGTGCATTTTGTCGAGCATGACCCCCAAGGATTGGCGCAGCGCCTGGATGAGGTGTTGGGGCAGGTATTGCGCTGTGCACCGCGCGCCAATGCGCGAACCAAGGCGTTGTTGCTCCAGAGCCTGGATCAGCCGTTGGAGCTGCTGCTGGATCAGGCTGCCGATTGGTTTGCCGAGGCGGTGACCGGGGAAGAAGGCATTGAGGGGACGCGGGCGTTTGTCGAGAAGCGCAAGGCCAGGTGGGTGAGTTGATCTTGAAAACGCCACATCCCCTGTAGGAGCTGGCTTGCCTGCGATGCGGGCACCTGGGTCTGTCAGGGATACCGAGGTGATGCAATCGCAGGCAAGCCAGCGCCTGCGCAACCAATCAAACAGGGACCCAAAATGCCCAGTTTCAATAAAATACTGATCGCCAACCGCGGCGAAATCGCCTGCCGAATCCAGCGCACCGCCCAAGCCCTGGGCTACCGCACCGTGGCGGTCTATAGCGCAGCCGACGCCAACGCCCTGCACGTACAAATGGCCGACGAAGCGGTGAACATCGGCCCCGCCCCGGTGCAACAGTCCTACCTGAACATCCCGGCGATCCTCGATGCCGCACGCCTGACCGGCGCCGATGCGATCCACCCCGGCTACGGCTTTCTCTCGGAGAACCCCGAGTTCGCCAAGGCCTGCATTGCCGCCGGCCTGGTATTTATCGGCCCCAGCGCCGACGCCATCGAGTTGATGGGCAGCAAGCGCCTGTCAAAAATCGCCATGCTCGACGCCGGGGTGCCGTGCATCGCCGGCTACCAGGGCAGCGCGCAAGACGACGCCACCCTGCAGAGCGAAGCCGAGCGCATCGGCTACCCGCTGATGATCAAGGCCAGTGCCGGCGGCGGCGGACGCGGCATGCGCCTGGTACACGCGCCGGCGCAGTTGCTCGAACAACTGCACACCGCACGCTCCGAGGCCCTGAATGCCTTTGGCAGCGACGAACTGATTCTGGAGCAGGCGCTGATCGAACCGCGCCATGTGGAAATCCAGCTGTTCGGCGATGCCCACGGCAACCTGATCTACCTGGGCGAACGTGATTGCTCGGTCCAGCGCCGCCATCAGAAGGTCATCGAAGAAGCACCCTGCCCGGTCATGACTACCGAACTGCGCCAGGCCATGGGCGAAGCGGCGCTCAAGGCCGGACGCGCAGTGGCGTATGTCGGCGCGGGCACTGTGGAGTTCCTGCTGGACCGGAGCGGGCGGTTCTATTTCCTGGAAATGAACACCCGCCTGCAGGTGGAGCACCCGGTCACCGAACTGATCACCGGCCTGGACCTGGTGGACTGGCAATTGCAAATCGCCGCCGGCCAGCCCCTGCCCTTGCGCCAGGACCAGGTGACGCTGAGCGGGCATGCCATGGAAGTGCGCCTGTACGCCGAAGACCCGGCCCAGGGTTTCTTGCCACAAACTGGCGAGGTGTTGCGCTGGGAGCCGGCGGCCGGGGTGCGGGTCGATCATGGATTGCAAACCCCGCAGCGCATCAGCCCGTTCTATGATCCGATGCTGGGCAAGATCATCGCCCATGGCGCTACCCGCGAAGAGGCCCGGCGCAAGCTGCTGCGGGCGGTGCAGGACTGCGTGCTGCTGGGGATCCCCAGCAATCAGCGGTTACTGGTGGACCTGCTGGGGCATGCGCAATTTGTCGCGGCGGATTTCAGCACCGGATTTATTGCCGAACACTTCAGTGACATTGCCCGCCCTGCCGTCAGCGAAGAAGACCTTGCTCTGGCCGCCGCCCTGTTTTATCGGCACAGCGCGGCAGTGCATGGCCCGGCCCTGGCAGGCTGGCGCAACAATGCCAGCGTGCCCTGGACCTACCGCCTGGGCGTCGATGAGCACCGCCATGAGGTCAGCGCCCGCTTACTGGCGGAGGATCATCTGCAAGTCGGCAACATCGACATCCACCTCCTCGACAGCGACGGACGCTGGGCCAGCCTGGTGATCAACGGCATTCGGCGGCGGATTGCCTATCACCTGCAAGGCTCCCAGCTCTGGCTGTTGAATGCCGGCACCAGCCTGTGCGTGAGCAACCAGACGCAAACCGTGGCCAGTCGTGACGCGCCCGCCAGCAGCGGCACGGTCAAGGCGCCGATGGACGGTGCCATTACCCTGCTGCAGGTGCGCGAAGGGGATGTGGTGAGCAAGGGCCAACTGCTGCTGGTGCTCGAAGCGATGAAAATGGAGCATCCGCTCAAAGCGGGCATCGACGGGGTGGTCAAGGCCATTCACGTCAGCGCCGGTGATCAAGTGCGCAATCGCCAGGTATTGCTGCAGATCGAGTAGCCCTGGGCGGAACTACCAGGCTTGGCTACGCTCTATCCCCATCAGAAAGGGATGAGTACGGGAACCTGCGATGCCTCATTGGCTGATTATTGATCTTGAAGCCACAACGGATGACGGCGGCTGGCCCGTGTCGGAGATGGAAATCATCGAAATCGGCGTGAGCCTGGTCAACCGCCAGGGCCGCGAGCTGGACCATTTCCAGCGCTTCGTGCGGCCCTTGCGCCGCCCGTTGTTGACGCCGTTCTGCCGCCAGCTGACGCACATCAGCCAGGCCAGTATCGACAGCGCAGCGCCCTTGACCGAGGTCTGGCCGCTGTTCGAACGCTGGCTGGGCCAGCATCATCCGCGCCTGGAAGGCTGGGCCAGCTGGGGCGACTATGATCGCCAGCAACTGGAGTTGGAGTGGCAGCGCCATGGCCTGGCCAGCGCGCTAAGCCAGACACCCCATGTGAACCTCAAGCAGCGCTTCGCCAAGGCCCGACGCCTGGACAAGCCGTTGGGGCTCAATGGCGCCTTGCAACTGGCGGGCATGCAGTTCAACGGCCAGCAACACCGGGCACTGGAAGATGCGCGCAATACCGCGCGTTTGCTGCCGTTGATTTTGCCCGTGTAGAAGGCATACTGGCCGACCTTTCTTGCCCCTTTTTTCGAGGATTCGCCCATGTTCAAAGTCAATGAGTACTTCGACGGCACCGTCAAGTCGATCGCCTTCGGCACCCCTGAAGGTCCGGCGACCATCGGCGTGATGGCTCCGGGTGAATACGAATTCGGTACGGCCCAGCGTGAAATCATGCACGTGGTCTCGGGCGCGCTCACCGTCAAGTTGCCTGGCAGCGACGCCTGGGAAACCTTCGCCGCCGGCAGCCAGTTCAATGTGCCTGCCGACAGCAAGTTCCAGCTCAAGGTGGCCGTGGACACTGCCTACCTCTGCGAATACCGCGGCTAAGCTTTTCCCGCGCACAAAAAAATGCCCGCCTCCCAAGAGGCGGGCATTTTTCATGGGCGACGGTTATTCGAGGATCGTCACCGGCATGCCGACTTCCAGGCGGCCCGCGCCGTCATTGACCAGGTTCTGGCCGAACATCACGCCATCGGGCTGTTTGCGGTAGGTTTCCAGGGTCGCCAGCGGCTGGCGATCGGCACTGCGCTCCCCGGTCGCCGGGTCGATGGTGGTGAGGATGCACCGCGAACAGGACTTGACCACCCGGAACTCCACCTCACCAATGCGCAGGCGCTTCCAGCCATCCTCGGCAAAAGCCTCGCTGCCTTCGATCACCAGGTTGGGGCGAAAGCGCAGCATTTCCATGGGCCGGCCGACGCGTTGCGACAAGTCGTCGAGAGACGCCTGGCCTATCAGCAACAAGGGGAAACCGTCGGCGAACGCCACCTGGTCATCGTCCTTGCCGTAGCCGGCCGCCGTGGTGCGCGCGCGCTCCAGCGGGACTTGCACCAAGCGTGTCGGTTTGCCGATGAACTGGCTGACCCAATCGGCGGCCTCAGCACCGGCGTCCGGGACCCGCAGGGTGTCGCGCCAGATGGTGACACCGCGCAGCTCGGCATCGGCGCCGGGTAACGCCACATCCAGGGTGGGCAGGCCAGCAGCGCTCAAGGTCAGGCCACCTGCGGCATTCCATAACGCCGACAGCTGGCTCATCTGCGCCACGGCACGCTGGGTCAGGAATCGCCCGCTGGCCTCGTCCACCAGCATCCAGCGTCGGTCCCCGTCCAGCCCGAGTTTATCCAGGCCGATATGCGACAAGGTCTCTGCCTTGCCCGACTTCAAGGGGTACCGATACAACGCGCTGAGACGAAGCATGAGCGTGGGTTCCTGTGAGCAAAAGCGTCACCCTATACGAGCACGCCGACAGAATCAAAATTTCCCCCGGCCGGCAATTAGAGGCCCCCTCGCCACAGGCCGGAATCAGGCCGGCACTTCGTCCAGCATTAGGCGCTGGCGCACCACATCCACCAACTTGTCGGGCTGGAATTTGGAGAGGAAGTTGTCGCAACCAACCTTCTTCACCATCGAGTCGTTGAAGCTGCCCGACAAGGATGTGTGCAGCACCACATAGAGGCCGCGCAGGCGCGGGTCGTTGCGGATCTCGGTAGTCAGGCGGTAGCCGTCCATCTCGGGCATTTCGGCGTCGGTGAAGATCATCAACAGTTTGTCGGTCATCACCTGGCCGCTGTCCGCCCATGCCTTGAGCATGTTCAAGGCCTTGAGGCCGTCACTGGCGATATGCATCTTCACCCCCAGTTGCCCCAGGGTGTCGCGCAGTTGCGACAAGGCTACGTTGGAGTCATCCACCAACAGCACTTCGCGACCACGGGCACGTTCGAGCACCGGATCCTCGAGTTTTTCCCGGGAGACCTTGGCGTTGTAGGGCACGATCTCGGCGAGAACTTTTTCCACGTCGATGATTTCCACCAACTGCTCATCCACCTTGCTGATGGCCGTGAGGTAGTGCTGGCGGCCGGCGCTCGCCGGCGGTGGCAGGATCGACTCCCAGGTCATGTTGACGATGCGGTCGACGCCGCCCACAAGGAACGCCTGTACCGAGCGGTTGTACTCGGTAACGATAATGGTGCTGTTGGGCCCCGGTACCAGCGGACGCATGCCGATGGCCTGGGACAGGTCGATCACCGGCAGGGTCTGGCCGCGCAGGTTGACCACGCCGCAGACAAACGGGTGACGCTGGGGCATCAGGGTCAGCTTGGGCAACTGCAGGACTTCCTGCACCTTGAACACGTTGATTGCGAACAACTGGCGCCCTGCCAGGCGAAACATAAGGATCTCCAGGCGATTCTCACCCACCAATTGCGTGCGTTGATCTACCGTGTCGAGAATGCCAGCCATTGAAGACTCCTGGGGTGTGCTGAAAGATTTGCTGCTTACTGGAGAAAGATATCGGCAGACAGTGCCAAACCTTGACCCCCCGGTAAAATGCCACGTAAATGCATTGATGTCACACTGACATCATGCTTTACTGGCCTCACCTTACCGTCCGGTCGTCAAGCCACGCCGCAGGACCCTCAAACGGGCATAAGGTTCCGCCACGTAAGGGATTCCCCTAGTCGCAATCAGGTCCAACCTGATATTCCCGATATCCAATAGCCATTAATGTGACGCCATTCTCATTGCATGAACGGAGTCAGGCTTTTGTTTGCTATCGCAAGCCCACGGCCCAAGGGCCTTCCAGGCATTAACGCCTGGGCAATCGAAGTAATGCGAATGCCTCTGGTTGTTTCCACTGCAAGCAGCGCCAGCAGTCGCGACGCTGGTCATTCAAATAAAAGTACTACTCAAAATTCAGAAATGAACTACAGATCTCGGTCATATTTCGGCGCTAGTTTTAAGCCGTTGCTCCGGTATTACATCTCATTGTCTGACCGTACGTTGTGGAGACTTTCATGATGAACGACGGTAAAGAGTGGCAAGACGCACTTCCCGAGTTCCTCCTGGAGGCAGAAATGCTGCTGGCCAAGTCTGAGGAATGCCTGAGCCATCTGCATTTGATCCGCAACGATAACGATGCCATCGACTGCATGAAGAACAGCCTGGTCAAATTGGCGGAAAAGGCCGATGCCATGGCGCTGGAAGCCATTGGCAGCTTTTCCCGGCATATCCAGGACCTGATCAGCAACGCCCAAAGCCCGATGCAGCTTCACGATGCGGCACTTGCAGCCCTGCATGACTGCCTGACGCTGCTGGCCTGGCAACTGGAACTGATCGACATCAAGACCGGCAAACTGAGCCTGGATGACGCCGAGCAAACCACGTTGATTGAAACGGTTGTCCAGCAGATCCCCCAGAAGGATGTTGGCGCTCACCATCGCCACTCCATGCCCTACGCTTCCTGAACCTGCCGTGCGGTTAACCAGGCCGCCGGCGGGCGCCCAACTAATACCCGTCAAATATTTAGCCAGCCAACTATCAATAACCCAATATGGGTAATAGCGATACAAAGCCAAATTAATAGTACAACTAGACACCGCTGAACTAAGCCTTGTAGCAGGCGACCAACGGTAATTGTTGGTGGTACTATTAGCGCGCTCGAAGTGGCTGCCCGTGAAGACGTAATAAATCTGAGAAGCGCCTCGAACCAACACTAAACCCAATCGCTTTCCAAACAGAGCCCGGCCAGCGGTCATGACCGGTCTACCCGCAGCGAACACCCATCGGCTCCATCTGCTATGTACGCCAGCCCCAAGTCACTCATCACCAGGTTCGTCCTCTCGGGCAATACCCGTTGGATCACCCTGGGTCTTTGCCTGTGCGCGACTCTGGTCAGCCTCTGGGTCTATGCCCACAAAGCACCGCTGCCGCTGTTTTTGCTGTTGCTCAACCTCGCCGCCCTGACCGCCGCCGGCCTGCAGCGCTGGCGCTCGCGCAAGTCGATCAAGTTCCAGCCCCAGGAATTGGCCGACCGCCTGCTGCAAGTCCAGGAAAACGAGCGCCATCGTCTCAGCCGCGAGCTGCATGACGATATCGGCCAACTGCTGACCGCTGCCAAACTGCAAAGCGACTGGCTGCAACGCCGCTCGCCGGCAGAGTTGCAGGACCAGTGCGGCGTACTGTGCAACACCCTCAACGAAACCCTGGCCAAGGTGCGGGACGTATCGGCCATTCTCAATCCCCGGCAACTGACCAGCCTGGGCCTGGAGGCGAGCCTGCGCGCGCACCTGCTCAAGACCCTGGCAAACACCCCGGTGCATTGGAGCCTGGAATGCCAGCAACGCCTGACCGGGATTCCCGAAGAGATGGCGGTGGCGGCCTTTCGTATCACCCAGGAAGCCGTGACGAACATGCTGCGCCATGCCCAGGCGCGCAACCTGCTGGTGCGCCTGCAACGTTTGCCACAGGGGTTGTCGCTGTTTATCAGCGATGACGGCCGGGGGTTCTCCCCCGCCACCGACCCGGCCCTTGCGGGGCAACGGGGCATGTCAGGCATGTGCGAGCGCATTGATCAACTGGGCGGCATGCTGACGGTCAATAGCCAACCCGGCTTTGGCACGCGAATCGAAGCGCTGTTCCCCTGGGCGCCCCGTACCCTCGAACGGGCCAATTCCCCTGAGGTTCTAGAGTGACCTGCAATTTACTGCTGGTAGATGACCACGCCCTGATCCGCGCGGGTGTGCGCGCACTGATCCTGGATATCCCCGGCTATGCGGTGATTGGCGAGGCCACCGACGGCGCGCAGGTACTCGCACAATTCAATGCCCTGCAGCCCGATATCGTCCTGCTGGACCTGTCGATGAAGCACACCAGCGGCCTGGATGCGTTGCAGCAACTCAAGCACGCCTACCCCAAGAGCAAAGTGCTGATCCTGTCGATGCACACCGACCCGCAATTGATCATGCGTGCCCTGGAGGCAGGCGCCCACGGCTACCTGCTCAAGGACACCACCGCCAACGAGCTGGAACATGCGCTGCTGGCACTGCGCAACAACGAGCGCTACCTGAGCCCGGCCATCGCCCACACCGTGATCAACCAGGCCTTGATCCACAGCCAGTCCCACCCGGAGGCGCCCGTGCAGCGCCACAACCTGACGGCGCGCCAGCTGGAAATCCTGCGCCTGATCGTACGCGGCAAATCCACCCGGGAAATCGCCCACGGCCTGGGCCTGAGCATCAAGACTGTGGAAGCTCACCGCTCGCAGATCATGAAGCGCCTGCAGATTTTTGATGTGGCCGGCCTGGTGCTGTTCGCCGTGCGCGAACAGATCATCAGCCTGGACGATTAGCCAGCAACGGTGAATCCACCGGCAAGTGCATCTGCAAGGCCTTGGGCAAGGCGCTGAAGCGTAGGTCACTGCCCTTGAGCGGTTCGCCATCCAGGTTGATATCCAGTCCTTCGGCCACCTTGATTTCCACCCACGGCAGGCGTGCCCGCACAAACAGGTTGTCCAGGCCCCAGCCGTCGGTCATCAGGCTGCGCAAGGTGCCGACCACTTCCTGAGGCGCCGGCAGGATGCTGATATCCAGCAAGCCATCATCGGCCATTGCCCCCGGGCACAGCTCGTGCCCGCCACCGGCCTGGCGACCGTTGCCGATGCCCAGGGCCAGTAACTCGCCGCGCCAGTGAAAGTCCGGCCCCACCAGCTCCCCATAAGCCGCCCGCAACTCGCTGAAACGCGACAATCCGGTAAACAGATAGGCCGCACCGCCCAGCACCTTTTTCAGATCCTCGGAAGTGTTGGCCGTAACCTGGCTGCCAAAACCGCCGGTGGCCATATTGAGAAACACCTGCCCGCCAACCTCCCCCAGGTCGATAGCGCGCGGCGCAACGTCCAGCAGCGCCAGGGCCTCACGCGGCTCCAACGGCACGCCGGCCGCACGGGCGAAGTCATTGGCAGTGCCCAGGGGCATCAGCACCAGGCTGGCGTCGGTCTTGGCGCGGGCCATGGCCTCGGCCACATCACGCAGCGTGCCGTCGCCGCCGCCCGCGATCAGGCGTGTGTAGCCGGCATCCAGGGCTTCACCCACCAGGCGTTGGGCATCGCCACCCTCCCAGGTGACGCGCACCGCCAGCTCCCACCCCTGCTCGCGCTTGCCTTGCACTGCCGCCCGCACGTCTTCGTTGAGGGCTTGCTTGCCGTGCAGAATCAACAGTGCCTTGGGTTTACTCATGGGGTGAAGCTCCTATTGTTGGAGGGGACCTGAGGGATGTTGACCTTCGGCAGTCAGAAAAAAGCCATTGGGCTGTAAATAAATTCTTCAGCCCAACACTTCACTCAGGGGAATGAAATTCACCCGATCACCGATGGCCAAGGTACTGCCCTCCACGACTTCCACCAAACCCTCGGCCCAGGCGGCACTGCGCAATACACCGGAACTCTGGTTCGGGTAGATCACCGCCCGCCCCTGCTCCAGGCGCCCGCGCAGGTATTCGCGACGGTTGCCCGGCTTGGCCCACACGAACCCTGCCGGCACCTCGAAACGCAACGGCTGCACCACCGCGACACCCTGACGGCGCAACAGATACGGGCGCGCCAGCAAGGCGAACGTAACCAGGGTGGACGCCGGATTCCCCGGCAGGCCGATCACCGGTACGCCGCGGAAATGACCGAATGTCAAAGGTTTGCCAGGCTTGATCGCCAGCTTCCACAAGGCCAGTTCGCCCTCCTCGCGCAATGCGATACCGAGGAAGTCTGCTTCCCCCACCGAGACTCCGCCGGTGGACAGGATCAAGTCCACCGAACCCAGTGCGCCCAGGCGGGTGCGGGTCAACTCCAGGTCATCGGGCAAGATACCGGCGTCGATCACCTCGCAGCCCAGGCGTTGCAACCAACTGCACAACACCCGCCGGTTGCTGTTGTAGATCTGTCCCGGCCCCAGTGGCAGGCCCGGTTCGATCAACTCGTCGCCCGTAGACAGCACCGCCACACGCACGCGGCGCACCACCGCCAACCGGTCGCGCCCCAGGGACGCCGCCAGGCCCAGTTCAATCGGGCCGAGCCGTGTACCGGCAGCCAGGACTTCCTCACCGACTGTAGTCTCCTGCCCTTTGGGTCGGATGTTTTGCCCTACGCGCAGCGCCTGGGTAAAGCTCACGCGCTGATCGGGTTGCAGCTCGGCGTTTTCCTGCATTTCCACACAGTCGGCCCCGTCGGGTACCGGAGCGCCGGTGAAGATCCGCGCACAGGTACCCGCCGCCAAGGGCTCAGGGGCCTGGCCGGCGAAAATACGCTGGCTCACCTGCAGCGGCTCGCCGGTCCAATCGGCAGTGCGCAGGGCGTAGCCGTCCATGGCGCTGTTGGGCCACGGCGGCAGGTCGAGGGTGGAAACCAATGCCTCGGCCAATACACGCCCATCGCACGCGGCCAATGGCAGGTGTTCCTGCTCACGGATCGGCGCGGCCTCGGCCATGTTCAGCAGCCGTTCCAGGGCTTCTTCCACCGGCATCAGGGCGCCGGTCTTGCCCGGCTTATCCACGGGATTCACACGGCTCGGCCAGCTTGAGGTGCGGCACAAAATTGCATGGGCGATGGCGGGCATCCAACTGTTCGGCGAGAATCCCGTCCCAACCGGTACGCACCGCATTGGTGGAACCCGGCAGGCAGCACACCAGGGTGCCATTGGCCAGGCCGGCCAGGGCACGGGACTGCACGGTAGAGGTGCCGATATCGGCGACCGAAATCTGCCGGAACAGCTCGCCAAAGCCGTCCACTTGCTTGTCCAGCAAGCAACTGACCGCTTCGGGGGTGCTGTCACGGCCAGTGAAGCCGGTGCCACCGGTAATCAGCACCACTTGCACCACATCCTCGGCAATCCAGTGGGCGACTTGCGCACGGATTTTGTAGAGGTCATCTTTGAGCAATACCCGTTCGGCCAGGCGATGCCCAGCAGCGAGCAGGCGGTCAACAAAGACCTGCCCGGAGGTGTCGGTTTCCAGGGTGCGGGTGTCGCTGACGGTCAGTACAGCAATATTAAGAGGTACGAAAGGCGCATCAGCCTTGGCTTTCATGGCTCGGTCCGGTTGTCGAAGGAACAGCCCGATGTTATATCACAGCCCCCTATTTCACTGCCGCTGCGGAGCCGTCATGCCACTCAATTCTTCGCCCCTGCCCTGCTCGATCCTGTTGCTGGCCGGCGGTCGCGGCCAGCGCATGGGCGGCCTGGACAAGGGGCTGCTCGACTGGCACGGGCAGCCGCTGATTGCTCACCTGCACCAACTGGTGCGGCCGTTGACCGACGACCTGATCATCTCCTGCAACCGCAACCAGGCGCAGTACGCCCCGTACGGCGACCAGTTGGTGAGCGACGACAGTCCTGACTTCCCGGGCCCCTTGGCCGGTATACGCGCCGGCCTGGCTGCGGCGCGCCATGAACATCTATTGATCTTGCCCTGCGATGTGCCGCATATCGACGGGCAACTGTTGGCAGACCTGCTCGAAACCGCGCGGCAGCACCCCCAGGTGCCGGTGATGATCCGCCATGGGGCGTTCTGGGAGCCTTTGCTCTGCGTCATACCGACGCGCCTGCGCGACGCGGTGGAGGACGCCTGGCTGGCTGCAGAGCGCAGCCCGCGCCAGATCCTGCTGAAACTGGGGGCCCAGGCGCTCGATTGCGCCGAGAACGACCCGCGCCTGGCCAACCTCAATACACCAGAGTTGTTGCACCCACGCCCCGGCGTGTCAGAATGAGCGCTAGACAAGGAACTTTGCCGACGTTGCATACGTCACAAGGTCAGAACTCAACACAGTATTACTCTCGGAGAAGACTCATGACCCAACGGACCATCGCCGCTCTCATGCTTGCACTGGGCCTTGCTACCCTCGCCGGTTGCGCCTCGCCTACAGTGATCACCCTGAATGACGGTCGCGAAATCCAGGCTGTCGATACCCCTAAATTCGATCAGGATTCGGGCTTCTACGAATTCGAACAACTGGATGGCAAGCGTACCCGCATCAACAAGGATCAGGTTCGCACCGTTAAAGACCTGTAAGTCTTAACGCCAGATACAACAAAGCCCGCTCTTAAGCGGGCTTTGTTGTATCTGGCGCATGGGAAACATCACCACTCAAGCACGATCCGGCTGCTGAAGTCGCGCTGCTCACCGGTCACCGGGTCGATAAACCGTACGCCTTGGGCCAGCAACTTGAGCGGGTTGGCGTAGTCATCCACGGCGTCCTTGATGACCTCGGGATAAAACGGGTCATTGCAGATGCTCGCCCCCAGTGCCGTCATATGCACGCGCAGTTGATGCTTCTTGCCCGTCACTGGAAACAGACCATAGCGCCACAGGTCGCCATTCTTCTCGCGCACCTGCACCGCCGTTTCCGTGTTGCTTGCACCAGGCCCTTCCTGCATGCGGAAGAACGGTTCGCCCTCCACCAGGCGACTCTTGTGCACCAGCGGGAATGTCAGCGCGGGCAAGGCCGGGGCAATGGCTTCGTAGAACTTATCAATCTGGCGGGTGGGGAACAGTTGTTGATACGCCGAGCGGCTTTGCGGGTTGGCAGAGAACAGCACCAGCCCGGCAGTATGGCGATCAATGCGATGCAGCGGCACCAGCGACGGGTTATCCAGGCGGCGGATCAGGCGGCGCAGTAAAGTCTGCTCGACATATTCGCCGGCGGGCGTCACTGGCAGGAAGTGTGGTTTGTCGGCCACCACCAGATGCTCATCGGCATACAGGATGGACTCCTGCACCGGGATCGGCTTCTCATCCGGCACTTCGCGAAAGTAGTGGATGCGCAAACCTTCCTTGTAGGCCAGATCCACGGCGATGGGCTGGCCATTGCCATCCAGCACCCGGCCACGGGCGATGCGGTCCAGCCACTGCTCGCGGCCGATGGCGCGAAAGTGCTCGCACAGGCAGTCGAGCACCGTCGCCCAGGGCCCAGGCGGCAGGTACAGCGTACTGGCTTGGTTCTGGGCAGCGGAAAAACCGGTATCGGACATGCGTACACTCAAGGGCCTGGAAATACTAAGGGGGCATTATCCCCCAGAATCTCAAGCCCTGACCAATTCGGCCCGCAGCACCGGCGAGGCGCTGGCAGCCTCGGTAAACTCCTTGAGCCAACGCAGGACGTCCACCGCTTCCCAGCGGCCGGGATCGTACAGCGCATACAGCAAGCCCTGATACCCGACCACATCCAACTGCTTGTGATAACCGGCGCGCTGGAACAAGGCTTCGATTTCGGCAAAGCAGGTATTGAAATGCACTTTGTTGAACGGCGTCTTGCCTTCCGTGACCAGGCCATCGAGCCGCAGCTCATTCACCGCATCGCGTACGATATCGACGGACATGCGGTTGACGCTGCTTTTCAGTTGTTCGACATTCACCACGGGCGTTCCCTCTCACTCAAATCGCTGTACAAACATACAGTAACCGAATAATCAGCAACCTGCCACGGGATTAGCGCTAACTTAAAAAGGCGACCACCTGTTCAGTTTCGAACGGCCAGCCCAGTTCCGCCCCGGTATCCACCCGGCGCAGCACCGGAATACTTAGGCCATAGGCTTCAAACAGCTCTTGCGAATCGGCGATATCCACCAACTCGACCAACAGCCCGCATTCGACCAACGGCATGATTTCAGCTTCCGCAAGCTCACACAGATGGCAGCCCAGGGTGCCGAACAACTGGCATTCAGGAGGCATGGCGTACAGATCCGATAAGAAACAGGTACCCATTCTAGGCCGCGAGAAAAACCTCGTCGAGTCATGCCAAAGACCTGATCCAGATCACCATGGCCTATAACTGATTCAGCGATTCTCGCGGCTTTTTTCCTGCAACACCCCGACGGAGATGTCTGTGTTTGCCAACCTGCTGATCATTCTTGCCTCATCCCTGGTCGTCATTGCGCTGTTCCGTCGGCTGCAACTGCCACCGGTGCTCGGCTACCTGTGCGTGGGCCTGGCCGTCGGGCCAACAGCCCTGGACTGGGTCAATGACAGCGAAGACCTGCCAGACCTCGCCGAACTGGGCGTGGTATTCCTGCTGTTTTCCCTGGGCCTGGAGTTCTCCCTGTCCAAGATGCTCAGCCTGCGCCGGGTGGTGTTCGGCCTCGGCAGCCTGCAGGTGCTGTGCTGCGCGGTAGTGCTGGGTGCCCTGCTGCTGTTGATGGGCATGTCGCCGGTGGCCGCCTTGCTGCTGGGGGCCGGGCTGGCACTGTCATCCACCGCCATTGTGAGCAAGGAGCTGACCAGCCTCGGGGAGATATTCAGCACTCATGGGCAGAATGCGATTGGCGTGCTGTTGTTCCAGGACGTGGTCGCGGTGCTGTTGCTGACCCTGGTCCCGGTGTTCGCCGGCAGTAGCGAGCAGGCCTGGTACTGGGCACTGCCCCTGACCCTGGGCAAGACCGTGGTGTTGTTCTTCGGTCTGCTGCTCGCCAGCCGCTGGGTGCTGCCGCGCCTGTTCCATGAAGTAGCCGCCTCGCATTCGGCGGAACTGTTCGTGCTGCTGGCCCTGGTGATTGTGTTGCTTACGGCCTGGCTCACACACCTGCTGGGCCTGTCGCCGGCCCTCGGCGCGTTCCTGGCGGGCATGCTGCTGGGGGAAAGCCATTACCGGCACCAGATCGAAGCGGATATCCGACCGTTTCGCGACATCCTGCTGGGGTTGTTTTTTGTCAGTATCGGCATGCTGATCGACTTGCAACTGTTCGTCAGTCACAGCCTGCAGATCCTCGGGCTGACCCTGGCACTGATGTTGATCAAGGGCTGCATTGTCGCCGCGCTGGTCAAGCTGCGCGGCAGCGACAGCGAGACCGCCTGGCGCAGCGGCCTGGCCCTGGCCCAGGGCGGTGAGTTCTGTTTTGCACTGATGGCGCAAATGCAGTTGAGCAATATGCTGCCCGGCGAAATCAGCAGCCTGCTGCTGGCCGCGACGTTCTGCTCCATGCTGCTGACGCCCCTGCTGCTGCGGGCCGCGCCCTCTATCGCCCTGCGCCTGCATCGCAAGCCCAACCAGCAAGTGCAACTGGAGGCAATCACCGCGCTCAACGCCGAGCTGCGCGGGCATGTGCTGATCTGCGGTTATGGCCGGGTCGGCCAATCCATCGGGCGTTTCCTGCGCCGTGAACAACAGGCGTTCATTGCCCTGGACGATGACCCCGAACGGGTGCAGGAAGCCGCCACCGAGGACAGCAGCGTGCATTATGGCGATTGCCGGCGCGGCGCCCTGCTCAGCGCAGTCGGCCTGGAGCGCGCACGCCTGGTGGTGATTGCCGTGGACAATAGCGACGTGGCCCTGGTGGTGCTCAAGGAAGCGCGACGGATCAACCACAAAGTGCCGATCCTGGTGCGCACCCGCGACGACAGCCAGTTGACTGAACTGAAGGCCGCCGGGGCCAGCGAGGTGGTGCCCGAACTACTGGAGTCGAGCCTGATGCTCGCGTCGCACGCAATGATCATGCTCGGCCTGCCCGACCAGCAGGTGCGCGACCGCGTCGACGAAGTACGGCGCAATCGCTACCGCTTGCTCCACGGTTTCTACCAGCATACCGACGACAACCGTGAAGCCCCGATCAATCCTGACTGACTGCACCAATCTTATGGATCGACAAGTCCGCGCCGTAGTACTCCTCTTCCTGGCTCAAGCGCAGGCCGCAGAGGCGCTTGAGCACGCCGTACACCAGCAACCCGCCCGCCAGGGCCACTACCACCCCCAGGGCGGTACCGATCAACTGGCTGATCAGGCTCACGCCGCCCAGTCCACCCAAGGCGCTCTGACCGAAAATCCCGCAGGCAATCCCGCCCCACACACCACACAAGCCATGCAACGGCCAGACACCCAGCACATCGTCGATCTTCCACAGATTCTGGGCGGCGATAAAGCACCACACAAACAGGCCACCGGCCACCACGCCGGTGACCAGCGCGCCCACCGGATGCATCAGGTCGGAGCCCGCGCAGATCGCCACCAGCCCGGCCAACGGGCCATTGTGCAAGAAGCCCGGGTCGTTACGCCCGATCACCAGCGCCGCCACGGTCCCACCTACCATGGCCATCAACGAGTTGACCGCCACCAGCCCGCTCACCCCGGACAAGGTCTGCGCACTCATCACGTTGAAGCCGAACCAGCCGACGATCAATATCCACGAGCCCAGTGCCAGGAACGGAATGCTCGACGGCGCAAACGCCACCAGACGCCCGTCGCGGTAACGCCCCTGACGCGGCCCCAGCAGCAACACCGCCGCCAGCGCCAGCCAACCGCCCATGGCATGTACCACCACCGAACCGGCAAAGTCATGGAAGGATGCGCCGAAGGTCGCCAACAACCAGGCTTGCAGGCCAAAGTTGCCATTCCACACCATGCCCTCGAAAAACGGGTAGATGAATGCCACGATCAGCGCCGTGGCACACAGTTGTGGAACAAAGCGTGCACGCTCGGCAATGCCCCCGGAGATGATCGCCGGGATGGCAGCTGCGAAGGTCAGCAGGAAAAAGAACTTCACCAGGCCATAACCATGGTCGGCACTGAGCACGGCGGCCGGCTGCATAAAGCTGACCCCGTAGGAGATCCAATAGCCTATAAAGAAATAGGCCAGGGTCGAGACCGCAAAATCACTGAGGATTTTCGACAACGCGTTGACTTGGTTCTTCTGCCGTACCGTACCGACTTCCAGAAACGCGAAGCCGGCATGCATCGCCAGGACCATCACCGCGCCAATCAGAATAAACAGCGTATTGGAGCTATGGACGAGAGTGTCCACCGCGCTTTGCACATTTTCCATGGGGATTGGCAGGCCTGCAGTTCAGGAAAAAGCACCAAAGCAGTTCATTGCCCGACAATCGCGCACTAAATTGGCACTGCGCGTTCTACCCTTCTTCAGAGGGAATGAACCGCTTTGGCGCGACGACCATTGAATAAGGCAGTGACTTGCGGGTTTTTCCACGGGTTTTAGGGATTTAGGGTAAGGTTTTTCAAGGCGTTGGCCGAAACCGCCCACATTGCGCGCAAGCCTTGCGGCTGACGCACCAAGGCAAAGCAAAAGCTGTACCAGACAATTGCAGTGAACCTTCACCAATACCGGTGACTCTCAAGCAAAACCCTGTAAAAGCACCAGACAGCCACTCACGGAGATAACCATGGCCAGAAAATCGGCAAAGACTGCTCAAGAAATATTGATGGAAGATTTCCAGACCCTGGTCAGCGATACCGAAAAGCTGCTGGACGACACCGCGATTCTGGCCGGTGACCAGGCTGACGAGCTGCGCTCGAAGATCCATGACAGCCTGCTGCAGGCCCGGGAAACACTGAAGTTGACTGAGGACTCCCTGCGCGAACGCGGCAAGGCAGCAGTCACTGCCACCGAGGACTACGTGCAGGCCAACCCTTGGCAATCCGTTGGCATCGCTGCCGGCGTGGGCTTCCTGATCGGTCTGCTGGCTACAAGGCGCTAATCATGTCTATCGGCGAAACCGGCTCGTCCGCGGGCCCAAGTTCCACATCGCGGCGCCTCGGCGCGGCTGTCCTGGGCTTGCTGCACAGCCATGTCGAGCTGTTCGGCATCGAGTTGCAGGAACAGAAAGCACGCACCGTCAGCCTGTTGCTGTTTGCCGGGCTGGCACTGGTGTTCGCCCTGTTGCTGCTGGTGGGGTTATCGGCGCTGGTCATGATCCTGGTCTGGGATACCTACCGCCTGACCGGGATCATCAGCCTTTGCGTATTTTACGTTCTGGCCGCAGGGTTCTGCGGGTTGCGCTTGAAGGCGGCGGTATTCGATGAATCCACGCCTTTCCACGCCACCCTCGAAGAGTTGGCCAATGATCGGGAGCGCCTGCTGCCATGAGCCTGACTGAATTGCCGCACACCAACTCCCGGCGAGAAATGCGCAAGGCCTTGATCCGCCTGCGCATGGAAATGCACCGCCAGGAAATTCGCCACGAGTCCCAGCAATTGCTGCTGCCCTTGCAAAAGGTGCGCAACATGGGCCAAAGCTGGCAGGACGGGTTTGGTATCAAGCATGCGCCGCTGTGGGGCGTCGCCGCTGTGACCCTGCTGGGATTCTTCACCGGCAAAGGCGCCAAGGGTGGCGGCATCGGCACCATGACCCGCCTGGTACGGCTCGGTGCGGGCCTGATCCCGTTGATCAAGCTCGCCATGCAGGGTGCGTCCCGCAAACCCTGACGTAACTGGCTGCATTCTTGCAAACGGATCTGGCCCGGCGCCCTCTCTGTAGGGGCCGGGCCTTTTTCATGCCGAAGCACCTAAGGAGGCTCTGTGATTGACGGGCAACCGCTCGCCTGTTTTCAACCGTTTATCGACACCGCCACCGGACGCATCGCCGGGGTGGAAGCGCTGGGCCGCCTGCTCCAGACAGATGGGCAACTGCACTCGGTAGGCCCACTGTTCGCCGATGCACGCACGCCCACCTCGGCGTTACGCCGCCTGGACCGCAAGATCCGCGACAATGCCCTGAGCCGCCTGCATGAAGCACCTGAAGACTGGTTTCTGAGCCTTAATATCTCGCCACGCTGGATCACGTTGCTGCGACCCGGACAAGCCCTGCCCAGCCTGAAACAGTTGCAGGCCCATGACGTCGATCCAAAACGCATCGTGTTTGAGATCACCGAGCTGGGTGGCGACAGCCAGCGCCTGGCCGAAGTCGTCGCCCGCTATCGTGAGGCGGGCGCACGAATTGCCATTGATGATTTCGGCGCCGGGTATTCGCAACTGGATCGGGTCCTGGCCCTGGGCCCGGATATCCTCAAGCTGGATATGCGCCTGTTCCAGGCCGCGGCACTGGGTGGCCCGAGCGGCGAGGTGGTGCGCGCCCTGGCGCAAATGGCGGAAAAAACCGGATGCTGGATCATCGCCGAAGGCGTGGAAACCGAAGCGCAACTGAGCTTTGCCCTTGAGTGTGGCGCACGTTATGTCCAAGGCTATCTGTTTGCCCAGGCGCAACGGGACTGGTTCGCCGCCGATGCCTTCGTCCCGCGCTTTGCCGTGCTGCGCCAGGCTTATGTGCAGCAGAAACTGACGGAGCGCGGACGGATCATGCAATTGCGCCAGCAATTGATCGAACTGATGCAGATCCTGCAAGGCTGGGCCCTGGCCCAGGCCCCCCTGAGCCAACTGCCATGGCTGCCGGGTTTTCCCCGGTTACTGCGGTTTTATCAGTGCGATAGCCACGGCACCCAACTGACCCCCAACTTCGAATGGCGCCAGGATGCCTGGCAAGCCGACAGCCGCTACCTGGGCCACAACTGGTCATGGCGCCCCTACTTCTATCATCTGCTGGCCGAAGGCTGGGAAGAGCGCCGCCTGATTCTTTCCAACACCTACCGTGATGCCACGACCAATCAATACTGCCTGACAGCAGGACAATTCTTCGATAACGGTCAGCGCTTGCTGTTAATCGATATTGACGCCGCCGGACTGTAGTTTTTCGCTTGCTCCCGGCACGCCGAACCGGGAAGCTGGGGGTCGACATTCATCCTACGGAGAGCACTCGCCTTGGATTGGCCTACCCTGCTTACCCGCGAACGCCTTGGAAAACCCCTGCACAGCCCGGAAGAACTGGGCCGCAGCCCGTTTCACAAAGACCATGACCGGATTATCTTCTCCGGGGCCTTTCGCCGCCTGGGCCGCAAGACGCAAGTTCACCCGGTGACCAGCAACGATCATATCCATACCCGGCTGACCCACTCGCTGGAAGTCAGTTGTGTGGGGCGTTCCCTGGGTATGCGCGTCGGCGAGACCATTCGCAGCGCCCTGCCCGACTGGTGCGACCCCAGTGACCTGGGGATGATCGTGCAATCGGCCTGCCTGGCCCACGACATAGGCAACCCACCGTTCGGTCATTCCGGCGAAGATGCCATTCGCCATTGGTTCCAGCAGGCAGCCGGCCGTGGTTGGCTGGATGACATGAGCAGCGCCGAACGCAATGACTTCCTCAATTTCGAAGGCAACGCGCAAGGCTTCCGCGTGCTGACACAGCTGGAATACCACCAGTTCGACGGCGGCACGCGCCTGACCTACGCCACCCTGGGCACCTACCTGAAGTACCCGTGGACCGCCCGCCACGCCGACTCCCTGGGCTACAAGAAACATAAGTTCGGCTGCTATCAGAGCGAGTTGCCGATCCTTGAGCAGATCGCCCAGAAGCTCGGCCTGCCACAACTCGAGGAACAGCGCTGGGCGCGTCACCCACTGGTCTATCTGATGGAGGCGGCCGACGACATCTGCTACGCCCTGATCGACCTGGAAGATGGCCTGGAAATGGAGTTGCTGGAATACGCCGAGGTCGAGTCGTTGCTGTTGAACCTGGTCGGTGATGACCTGCCGGAAACCTATCGGCAACTGGGGCCCGAGGATTCCAGGCGACGCAAACTCGCGATCCTGCGGGGCAAGGCGATCGAGCACCTGACCAACGCCGCCGCGCGGGCGTTCGTCGAACAACAGCCTGCGCTACTGGCCGGGACCCTGCAAGGCGACCTGGTGGAACACATGCACGGCCCGGCCAAGCGCTGCGTACTGAATGCCAAGGACATGGCCCGCAAGAAAATCTTCCAGGACAAGCGCAAGACCCTGCATGAGATCGGCGCCTACACCACCCTGGAAATCCTCCTGAACACGTTCTGCGGCGCGGCCCTGGAGCAACATGGCGGCCGTACACCATCCTTCAAGAATCGACGCGTCCTGGATCTGCTGGGCAACAGCGCCCCCCATCCTGACTGGCCACTGCATCGTTCATTCCTGCGCATGATCGACTTCATCGCCGGCATGACCGATAGCTACGCCAGCGAAATGGCCCGGGAGATGACCGGCCACTCAAACCCTCAATGACCCACACCCCGGGCAGGTTTTCCTGCCTGGGCGCTTACCTCAAAGAATCGACCTACGCAGGCACCAGAGCAGCCTGATCGAATTCGCCCCAACACCCGATGAATAATCACCCCTCTCTTATCCGCTCCAGCGATCAGCTCCTACATTCACGCAACCCCACGATAGCCCAGCGCCTGGCTCACCGAGCAAACAGACACAGGCATCGGCCGACGTGTTTCCGACCGCTGCTACTTCCACGGAAACTCCTATGCCCGAACGAAAATTGCGCATCCTGTTGGTGGAAGATCACCCTTTTCAACTCCTGGCCATTCAGTGCCTGCTCAAGAGTTTCGGCTTCAACCAACTGACCCCTGCCGAGAGTGCGGAGCAGGCGATCAAGTTGATGAGAACAACCGAGGCCCCCTTCGATATCATGTTATGCGATCAATGCCTGCCGGACCTCACCGGGTTGGAGCTGGTGGAGATAGCCTGCCATACGGGCTTCGTCAAAAGTGCGGTATTGCTAAGTGGACTGCCCGCCCTCGAACTGGAGTATTTGAAAACCCTGGCAATACAACGTGACTTGCGCCTGCTTGGATATTTGGCTAAGCCCTTGAATAAAGAAGCCTGGATCGAATTGATCAGCCAATCGGGGCTTGCCGATGATTAAAGAGTGCGCCCTTGCACTTGCCCAGAAACCATCTGACCAAACTGCTCCCCCACTACATCAACACACCGAGCCCAGCCAAAGTATTTTTTCAAATATTAATGTAGGACATTAAACACTCTTGCAACTGAAATATTACCTCCATCCAAGTGACAAATAACACCGCACAACTTTCAAACCTTTCACCTAAGAAACTCTTACAATACGGCCAATAAAGCCTTAGCAGGTCGTAGTCCAATACCTTTTTGGACGTAGGAATTTTCCTGTTTTATATCTACTCAGCCTTCCCTTCATGCTCCTGCCCTACCTTCTGAGCTAATGTGCGCGCTTATTTGCACTAGTATGGAATTGGCTCATGAATACAGTTTTTATTATTGACGACCATCCGGTCATTCGTCTTGCAATCCGAATGTTGCTGGAACATGAAGGTTACAAAGTAGTCGGCGAAACAGATAACGGTTGTGATGCAATACAAATGGTCCGCGAATGCCTCCCAGACCTCATAATTCTTGACATCAGCATTCCAAAACTTGACGGGCTGGAGGTTCTCTGCAGGTTCAACGCAATGAGCACGCCAATGAAAACCCTGATCTTGACGGCCCAATCCCCGACACTTTTTGCGACACGCTGCATGCGTTCCGGTGCTGATGGCTATGTTTGCAAAGAAGGTGACCTAAGTGAACTGCTAAGTGCCGTCAGAGCTGTACTTTCAGGTTACAACTATTTCCCAAGCCAGGCATTAAACAGCACTGGCACCGATGTGGGCGAAAACGAAGAATTGAATCTTTTCAAAGCCGTTAATGACCGAGAACTTATGGTCCTACAACTTTTTGCGCAAGGCCGTACAAACAAGGAAATCGCCAAAGGCATGTTCCTTAGCAATAAAACTGTTAGCACTTATAAAAAACGACTCATGCAAAAACTTAAGGCCAAGTCCTTGGTAGAACTTATCGAGATGGCAAAACGCAACGCGTTAGTGTGAGAAACAGGATGCCAAGGCGTTTAAAGGACTATCTAATCATTTTGAGTACCGGGCTGTGCTTGAGTACAGCCGTGCCAGCCGCTCAAACCGCTCCAGAACGCTACGCACTGCTGAGTCGTGCCGGCATCGTTCAGTTGGACACTCAACTGACCCCCACGCAGCGCCATTGGCTACAAAACAAACGGGAACTGCTGCTGGGAGCCTCGACACCCGACTACCCACCTTTCGACATCACCGCCAGCGGTCATGACTATGAAGGTATTACTGCCGATTACGCGGGCATCCTCGCCAAAGCCCTGGCATTGCCCGTCACGGTGGTGCGCTACCCCTCGCGGGAGGCGGCAATCCAGGCACTGGAAGAGGGGAAAATCGACCTGCTGGGCAGCGCCAACGGATTTGAAGCGAGCAACGCCGACATCGTCCTGTCAACACCCTATGCGGTCGACCAGCCGGTACTGGTCACCCGTGATACAGAAACCCGCCCGCTCGATGACGGGCTGGCGGGCCTGCGCTTGAGCCTCGTCTACCACTACCTGCCCTTGAAGGAAGTCGAAGCGCTGTACCCCAATGCGATCATCCAGGTCTATCCGTCCTATTTGAATGCGCTGAATGCCGTGGCCTTCGACCAGGCCGATGTGTTTCTCGGCGATACCATTTCCACCCATTACATGATCAACAAGGGCTACCTGAAGAACATCCGCATGGCCAATTTCGGCAAGCACGAAGCATACGGTTTCAGCTTTGCCGTACACCGCGACCAGCAGACCCTGCTGGACATCGTCGATACGGTCCTCGCCGGTGTCGGGACCTACGAGCGGGAGAATATCGCCAAACGCTGGAGTGCAGGCAGCGATATCCTGCTGACCGACCATAAGTTGCAGTTGAGCCAGCGTGAAGAGCGCTGGATCAAGGATCACCCAGTGGTGAAAGTGGTCATCAACGAAACCTTCGCGCCACTGACGTTCGCCGATTCAGATGGCCAACTGCGGGGCATGACCGCCGACCTGCTGGAGTTGATCCGGCTCCGTACGGGCTTGCGTCTGGAGTTCCAGAACACCCGCAACGTCAACCAGATGATCGAACAGGTGGAGAACGGCAATGCCGACATCATTGCCGCCATCAGCCCCAGCCGCGAACGCGAAGCCAAGCTCAATTTCAGCCGCCCGTACCTGCAGAACTCCTATGTCCTGCTGACACGCAAGGAACCTGGGGCACCCTCGAGTCTTGAGCAACTGGCGGGAAAAAAACTGGCAATCACCGAAGGCAACCCACTGGTGGAGTACCTGCGCCGCGAATTTGCGCAGATCACCCTAGTAGAGGCCAGCGACACCTTCAAAGCCTCGGAAATGCTGGCCCAGGGGCATGTAGATGGGGCCGTCAACTCGTTGGTGGTTGCCAACTACTTCCTCTCATCCCACTTCTTTCAGGGCCGGTTGCAGGTCAGTTCGAGTATCGGCACGCAACTGGCCTCTTTTTCCCTGGCGACATCACGCAGCGCCACCGAACTGGCCTCCATTCTTGACAAGGCCCTGCTCAGCATCGCGCCGGACGAACTTGGGGTCATCAACAACCGCTGGCGTGGCTACACGGCCGCCTCCGACAGCTATTGGCGCAACTACCACCGTCTGATTATCCAGATCGTCAGTGCCGCCGGGCTGCTGCTACTTACATCCCTGGCCTGGAACGGCTACATGCGCCGGCAGATCAAGCAGCGGCAGATGGCGGAACGGGCCCTGAGCGATCAATACGAATTCATGCGCGCCCTGGTCAATGAGACCCCTCATCCGATCTACGTGCGTGATCGCAACGGTTTGCTACAGACCTGCAATGACAGTTACTTGCAGGTCTTCGGCGTCAAGCGCGAGGACGTCATCGGCAAGAGTGTCATGCAGATCAACCTGGAAAACGAAGCACAAGCCCGTCAGTACCATGCCGACTATCTGCGGGTAGTCGCCGAAGGCAAGCCGCTGATCCTGGATCGCGCCCTGCATATTCATGGGCAGCACCTGACGATCTATCACTGGATCCTGCCGTACCGCGATTCGGTCGGTAAGGTCCAGGGCATCATCGGCGGCTGGATTGATATCAGCGAACGCCGCCAATTGTTCGATGACCTGCGCAGCGCCAAGGACCGTGCCGATGAGGCCAATCGCGCGAAAAGCACATTCCTGGCGACCATGAGTCATGAGATCCGCACCCCCATGAACGCGGTGATCGGCATGCTGGAGTTGACTCTCAAGCGTGCCGATCATGGGCATCTGGATCGTCCGGCCATCGAGGTGGCCTACAACTCGGCCAAGGATTTGCTGGAGTTGATTGGCGACATCCTCGACATCGCACGCATCGAGTCGGGTCGCCTGAGCCTGGCGCCGGAACGCGTCAACCTGCGGGAACTGATCGAGTCGGTGGTGCGTGTGTTCGATGGGCTGGCACGCCAGAAGAGTCTCAATTTGCTACTGGAGTTCAATCCCGGCGTTGAAGAACGTGATGTGCAGATCGACCCCCTGCGCTTCAAACAAGTCCTGTCGAACCTGGTGAGCAATGCCATCAAGTTCACCGAGCAGGGCGAAGTGAAGATCAGGGTGGATATCCAGACCACCGGCGAGCCACAGCAAATCGAGATGAAACTGGTGGTCGAGGACACCGGCATCGGGATCAGCCGGGACGATCAGCAGCGCCTGTTCGAACCGTTTTCCCAGGCCGACAATTCCGGGCACCTGGCCAGGAGCGGCGCCGGTCTTGGGCTGGTCATCTGTCGTAGCCTATGCGAAATGATGGGAGGGCAACTGACCCTGAGCAGCGTGCCCAGGGTCGGCACCCAGGTGTTTGTCTCGCTGCAGATGACCAGCCTGCCACCTGCCTACCCGCTGATCGAGCTCAAGCCTGCGACCCAGGATGCTGCGGCGGTGCTCAATGTGCTGGTGGTGGACGACCATCCGGCCAACCGCCTGCTCATGTGTCAGCAACTGGGTTTCCTCGGGCACCGGTTCACTGCAGTCCAGCATGGTGCGGCGGGGTTCCAGGCCTGGCGCCAGGAGCACTTCGACCTGATCATTGCCGACTGTAATATGCCGATCATGAACGGCTATGAACTGGCACGGTCGATCCGCGAACATGAACAACGGGAGGACATCACGCCCTGCATCATCCTGGGCTTTACCGCCAATGCCCAGCCGGAGGAAAAACAGCGCTGCCGGGATGCAGGCATGAACGACTGCCTGTTCAAACCCATCAGCCTTACCACACTGGAGCGCCATCTGGCCGAGATCACCCCACTGTCACCAGGGCGGATCTTTGATCTCGATAGCCTGAACACCCTCACCGGTGGTGATCCACTGTTAAGCCAGCGTCTGTTGGAAGAATTGTTGAGCAGCAGCCGGCGTGATCGCGAGGAACTCATGGCAATGCTCGGACAAGGCACGCTTCAGGACCTGGTCGACCAGGCCCATAAGATCAAGGGCGCTGCCAGGATCGTCCAGGCCCGCACACTGGCCAAGCAATGTGAGGTGCTGGAACAGGCTGGCGAGGCAGCCGACCCGGTGCAGGTCGAGATTTGGATCAAGGCCATAGAACAAGCCATGCTCGACCTTGAGCACGTGCTGCAAGAGCAGTTGGAGAATATGGCGCCATTGTAGGGGCGGGCTTGTCGGGTCGCCGCATCGCGGCGATAGTCGTTAACGTAGACGTGGGGGGCCCGACACCCCCCAGTGTTCTTCCCGGCGCCATCGCAGGCAAGCCGGCTCCCACAAGGAACGCAGCTGCGCTCACTCAGCAGTCAGTCAACCGCAGGAAGATTGCCGCCAGTTGCTCAATCCCCATCTGATCCTCAAGCCTGAAACGCGCCAGTTTCGGGCTATCCAGATCCAGCACCCCAATCAACCGCCCATCCTTGATCAATGGCACCACCAGCTCACTGTTGGAAGCACTGTCGCAAGCAATATGCCCGGCAAAGGCATGCACATCTTCCACCCGCTGGGTTTGCCGTGAAGCCGCCGCCGCACCACACACCCCTCGACCAAACGGGATCCGCACACAGGCGATCTGCCCCTGGAAAGGCCCCAGCACCAGTTCCTCATCACGATTGAGATAGAAGCCCGCCCAGTTCAAGTCATCGAGTTGGTTGAACAGGAACGCCGAAAACTGCGCCGCGTTGGCGATAAAGTCGCGCTCATCGGCCAGCAGCGATTCCAGCTGCGCACAGAGCATGGCGTACCCATCTAGGCCGCTGCCCGACTGTTGCAAATCAATCATGGCTGACGCTCCAGCAATTTAAGCCCCACCCAGTAGCGGGCGAACTGGTAGGCGCAACGGCCGTTGCGATTGCCACGGCCGGTGGCCCAGCGCACCGCAAGGATGTCGAGTGCTTCATCGCGCTGCCACTGCAAACCCGCTTTGTTGGCCAACTCGCCGATCCAGTGCTCCACCACGTCCAGGAAGTGCTCCTGGGTGAAAGGATAGAACGACAGCCACAAGCCAAAACGGTCGGACAAGGCGATCTTGTCTTCCACCGCTTCACTGGGGTGCAGTTCACCGTCCACGCGTTTCCAATTGTCGTTGTCGCTCTGGTTTTCCGGTACCAGGTGACGACGGTTGGAGGTGGCGTACAGCAGCACGTTTTCCGGGGCCTGCTCCAGCGAACCGTCGAGCACGCTCTTGAGCACACGGTAATCGCCTTCGCCGGCCTCGAACGACAGGTCGTCGCAGAACAGGATAAAACGCTGGGGCAGCTTGAGCAGTTGCTCGACCACCCGCGGCAGGTCGGCCAGGTGGTCACGCTCGATTTCGATCAGGCGCAAGCCGGCTTTGGCATGCTGGGCCAGCAAGGCGCGGACCATGGACGATTTGCCAGTGCCACGCGAGCCCCAGAGCAACGCATGGTTGGCGGGCAGGCCGTCGAGAAATTGCTGGGTATTGCGGGCCAATTGCTCGCGCTGCTTGTCGACTCCAATCAGGTCGGACAGGCGCATATCCAGGCTGACTTCCAGGGGCAGCAGAAAACCGCTGCGCCCCTCACGCTGCCAGCGGGCCGCCAGGCAGTGGTTCCAGTCAATCACCGCGCGAGGTGCTGGCAACAGGGGTTCCAGACGAGCAAGCACCGCATCGGCCCGCTCAAGAAAGGCATTCAATCGAGAATCCATGACTATTCCTGTGGCAAGTTCTTGTAAAAGATGGCGTATTGGCAACCCTGACGCAGTTGCCAGACGGCTGCACCTGAAAAAACGATTCATACCGGGCAAGGCGGACGCTGAAGATGTTCAGCTATGCTTGCCAGGCGAAGGGAAACGTAAAGTGGCTCAGCACCCAATGGATATCAAGTTCGCCCACCGCTTGTCTTATAAACAAGCCAGACTGACTGTGCTGGTCGGTTTCGTATTGGGAACCTTGCTCAGCCTGATCCAAATCGGCATTGATTATGCCAGCGAAGACGCGTCCATCAACCGTGAAATACACGCGCTGATTGAAATCAGCCATAACCCCGCCTCACGCATCGCCTACAACATCGACGCCGAACTGGCCCAGGAACTGACCCTGGGCCTGCTGCACTCCCCCGCCATCACGCGGGCACAGTTGGTCGACAACAATGGCCTGGTGCTGGCTGACGTTAATCGGCCGCGCACAGAGAGCAGCTACCGCCCCATCAGCGACTTTTTGTTCGGCGCCAACCGCCAGTTCGAAAACCGGTTGTATCTTACCCATATGCCCGGCGAATCCCTCGGCGTATTGCGCCTTGACGTCGATACGTACGCGTTTGGCAGCCGATTCCTACACCGAGCGGAGATCACCCTGCTCAATGGCTTTGCTCGCAGCCTGATCCTGACCGGCATCCTTCTAGGCCTGTTCTACGTGATGCTGACCCAACCCCTGGTGCGGATCATCCGCGAGCTGAGCACCCGCAGCCCCGGCAATGCGCCCCTGGCTCGCCTGGACTGCCCGCCGGGGCACGAACACGATGAGATCGGTGTACTGGTCAATGTCGCCAACCAACAGTTCGAGAATATGGAGACCGAAATCCAGCAACGGCGCCACGCCGAGGACCGCCTGACCGAGTACCTCGGCCAACTGGAAGATATTGTTTCGGCGCGTACCACCGAGCTCAAGGCGATCAACCAGCGGCTAAGCCAGTCCAACGAGGAACTGGAAGCGTCGAAAATGACTGCCCTGGGCATGGCCCAGGCGCGTGCGGCCTTCCTCGCCAACATGAGCCATGAAATCCGTACCCCGCTCAACGGCCTGCTCGGCATGATCGCGCTGTCCCTGGACAGCACACTGAATGCCGAGCAGCGCCAACAATTGTCGATTGCCCATGACTCCGGCAAGGTCCTGGTAGAACTGCTCAACGATATTCTCGACCTGTCCAAGTTCGATGCCGGGCAACTGGAACTGGAGAGCATCCCTTTTGATCTCGGCTCCCTGGTGGAAGACACCGCCAACCTGCTGTCGCAGAACGCCGCCCCCAGCGTCGAATTGACCTGCCTGATCGACCCGCAGTTTCCCGCCCAGGTCGTGGGTGATCCGACCCGGGTGCGGCAGATCGTCAGTAACCTGCTGTCGAATGCCTTGAAGTTCACCCGTTTCGGCCGCGTCGACGTACGCCTCAGTGCACAACCCGATGGCGTGCGCATCGAAGTGTGCGACACCGGCATCGGCATTGCCCAGGAGGCCCAGACGCGGATTTTCAAACCTTTCACCCAGGCGGGCGCCGGTATTACCCGTCAGTTTGGCGGGACTGGCCTGGGGTTGGCGCTGACCCACAACCTTTGCGAGGCCATGCGCGGGCGGCTGACCATCAGCTCGGAAACCGGCTTCGGCAGTCAGTTCTGCGCCGAACTGCCACTGCCCGCCCACACACCGGCGGCGCGGCTGGGACCATTGACCGGCGAGGTCGCGGTGATTACCGGGGCCAGCAGTGGCCTGGCAGAACTGCTGCTGACCTTGCTGCCGCACTGGGGATTGACGCCGCAGTGCTACACCATCGACGACGACTTGACCGGCCTGGCGCCGGACATCCTGATCACCGACTGCCCCGAGTGCCTGTTCCGCCTGCGCCCGACCGTCAGCGCACCGATCCTGCTGATTACCGCCTACGGCAACTTCATGCCCAGCGAAGAAGTGGCCGCCCTGGCGCCCCTGCAACAGCAGGCTCGCCCGCTGAGCCGCGCTGCGCTGTATCAGGTCCTGCACCGCACCCTGCGCGCCGACAACGAAATCGTCCTCGACCTGGCCCAACTGGAAACCGGCCCGGTCGCGCATCGGGCGCGCATTCTTTTGGTGGAGGACAACCCGGTCAATCAACTGGTGGCCAAGGGCATGCTCGGCAAGCTGGGCTGCGAGGTGGTGGTGGCGGCCCATGGCGGTGAGGCACTGAAGCAACTGGAAGAACAGCGCTTCGATATGGTGCTGATGGACTGCAACATGCCGGTGATGGATGGCTATGAGGCGAGCCGGCAGATTCGCCGTAGCGGGCGCTGGCCGGAGCTGCCGATTGTCGCGCTGACCGCCAATGCCCTGGCCGAGGAGCGCGAACGGTGCCGGGCCGCCGGTATGAACGACTACCTGGCCAAACCCTTCCGCCGCGAAGAACTCAACGCCCTGCTCGACCTCTGGGTGCCGACTACGACAAGTCTGTGATCTGCCGGAGTAACTGGTCGAGGCCATGGCGCAAGGCGTCCGCCTGGCTCAGGTCCACACCACTGTCACACAACAGGCGGGCCTTCAGCGGCTGGACGCGCTCACGCAACGCCTGGCCCGCGTCGGCAAGGCACAAGTGCACTTCGCGCTCATCCCGGGTACTGCGCCGGCGCGTGATCAACGCCAGCTGTTCGAGGCGCTTGAGCAACGGCGTCAACGTGCCGGAGTCGAGCAACAAGCGCTCCCCCAGCGCCTTGACCGTCGGCTGGGGCGGCGCAACGGCGTGCCACTCCCACAACACCAACATGACCAGGTATTGCGGATATGTCAGGCCCAACTCGTCGAGCATCGGTTTGTAGGCCCGCGTCACCGCCCGGGAGGCGGCGTACAGCTTGAAGCACAACTGGTCATCCAGGGCCAGGGATACGGCAGGCAAGTCGGTCATTTGAGCAACGCTTCGATCTCTTGGGTCAGTTCCTGAGGTTTGGTGGTGGGGGCAAAACGCTTGACCACCTGACCGTCGCGACCGATCAGGAACTTGGTGAAGTTCCACTTGATGCCCTTGGAGCCCAGCAGACCCGGTGCGCGCTGTTTCAATTGCACAAACAGCGGGTGGGCCTCGCCGCCGTTGACATCGACCTTCTTGAACAACGGGAAACTGACGCCGAAATTCAGCTCGCAAAACTCTGTAATGGCCCCCTCGTCACCCGGTTCCTGCTTGCCGAACTGATTGCACGGAAAGCCCAATACCACCAGGCCCTGGTCCTTGTACTGCTGCCAAAGCTGTTCAAGGCCTTTGTACTGCGGGGTGAAACCGCACTTGCTGGCAGTATTGACCACCAGGATCGCCTTGCCGGCGAAGTCCGCCAGGGTCTTTTGCTCACCCTTGATGGTGGTGCAGGGGATGGTCAGCAGGTTGTTGCTCATGAGAACGCCTCAGATGCAGAGAAGGTTGTGAAAACATAGCGAGCAATTAAATTGCATGCAATTTAATTGACCAGACTGATAACCCGACATCAGCTTGTGACGAGGGGGGGCTTGCCCCCTCATCACCACAGCCCCTCGCTACAGGGGATTTCAGCGGGGAACCAGGTCCAGGCACACCGAGTTGATGCAGTAACGCAAGCCAGTAGGCGGCGGACCATCCGGGAACACATGCCCCAAGTGCGCATCGCACCTGGCACAGGTCACTTCAGTACGGATCATCCCGTGGCTGACATCACGAATCTCAATCATCGCGCTATCAGCAATCGGCTCATAAAAACTGGGCCAGCCACAACCGGCATCGAACTTGGTCTTTGAATCGAACAGTGGCTCATTGCAGCAAATGCAGTGATACACACCATCGGTCGTAGTCGCGTTGTACTTGCCGGAAAACGGCCGCTCGGTGCCCTTGAGACGGCACACTTGATACTGCGCCGGGTCGAGCATTTCCCGCCATTCATCCAGGGTCTTATCCAACTTTTCCATCAATCCACCTCGACAACTGAAAAAGCCTGATCTGTGTCTTTTCCATGGATCAGGCGGCACGTATGATTGCGCCTCTTCAAAGCGCCAGTCTGGCACCCGCGTTATCGGCATTCAAACGTATTTATGGGTCAGGCCACACGCAGGATTCCCAGCACGGTAGTCTTCACATCGTCTGGATCGTTCATTTTCGGGATCACATCGCCATGCAGGTCAGCAAATCGAACAAGCTCGCCAACGTCTGCTACGACATTCGCGGCCCAGTGCTCAAGCACGCCAAACGCCTGGAAGAGGAAGGCCATCGCATCCTCAAGCTGAACATTGGCAACCCGGCGCCCTTTGGTTTCGAAGCACCGGACGAAATCCTCCAGGACGTGATCCGCAACCTGCCCACCGCCCAAGGCTATAGCGACTCCAAAGGCTTGTTCAGCGCGCGCAAGGCCGTGATGCAGTACTACCAGCAAAAGCAGGTGGAAGGGGTCGGTATCGAAGATATCTACCTGGGCAACGGCGTCTCCGAGCTGATCGTGATGGCCATGCAGGCCCTGCTCAACAACGGCGACGAAGTGCTGGTGCCGGCGCCTGACTACCCGCTGTGGACGGCGGCCGTGACCCTGGCGGGCGGCCATCCGGTGCATTACCTGTGCGACGAGCAAGCCAACTGGTGGCCGGACCTGGCTGATATCAAGGCCAAGATCACGCCCAATACCAAGGCGCTGGTGATCATCAACCCGAACAACCCGACGGGCGCGGTGTATTCCAAGGAAGTGCTGCTGGGCATGCTGGAACTGGCGCGCCAGCACAACCTGGTGGTGTTCTCCGACGAGATCTACGACAAGATCCTCTACGACGACGCCGTGCACATCTGCACCGCCTCCCTGGCCCCGGACCTGCTGTGCCTGACCTTCAACGGCCTGTCCAAGTCCTACCGGGTGGCGGGTTTCCGTTCCGGCTGGGTGGCCATCTCCGGGCCCAAGCACAATGCCCAGAGCTACATCGAAGGCATCGACATGCTGGCCAATATGCGCCTGTGCGCCAACGTGCCGAGCCAGCACGCGATCCAGACCGCGCTGGGTGGCTACCAGAGCATCAACGACCTGGTACTGCCGGCCGGCCGCCTGCTGGAGCAGCGCAACCGTACCTGGGAACTGCTCAACGACATTCCCGGCGTCAGTTGCGTCAAACCCATGGGCGCCCTGTATGCGTTCCCACGGATTGACCCGAAGGTCTGCCCGATCCACAACGACGAGAAGTTCGTCCTCGACCTGCTGCTGTCGGAAAAGCTGCTGGTGGTCCAGGGCACGGCGTTCAACTGGCCGTGGCCCGACCACTTCCGTGTGGTGACCCTGCCGCGCGTGGATGACCTGGACATGGCCATCGGGCGCATTGGCAACTTCCTGAAGTCCTATCGCCAGTAACCCGGCTTTCGCTGTACGGCCCGCAAAAGGTCGTACAGCGAGTATCTGGCAACACATTCTGTACCCAGATACACCTTCTGCTCCGCCCGCTTCCCCTCTACCCTGTACTTACCCGCAATCGTGGGGCGCAGACGCCAGCCAAGGGCAATTTTCACGGGTCCCAAGCCTCGGAAAATCCCTGCAAGCCTCTACATTCATGCTGTAGGACACAGTTTGAAATAGTCGCCCGGTTGAATAGCCCACTGCCGCACCTTATATACCCCGCAGTACGCGACATATTAAGCATGAGGAGAATTCTACAACCATGATGCGCATCCTGCTGTTCTTGGCCACTAACCTGGCGGTCGTGCTGATTGCCAGCATCACCCTGAGCCTTTTCGGCTTCAACGGGTTCATGGCGGCCAACGGGGTTGATCTGAACCTCAATCAGCTGCTGGTTTTCTGTGCCGTCTTTGGTTTTGCCGGCTCGATCTTCTCGCTGTTCATCTCCAAGTGGATGGCGAAGATGAGCACCAGCACCCAGATCATCACCCAGCCACGCACCCGGCATGAGCAATGGCTGCTGCAGACCGTCGAGCAACTGTCCCGCGAAGCCGGGATCAAGATGCCCGAAGTCGGCATCTTCCCGGCCTACGAGGCCAACGCCTTCGCCACTGGCTGGAACAAGAACGATGCTCTTGTTGCCGTCAGCCAGGGTTTGCTGGAGCGTTTCTCGCCCGACGAAGTGAAGGCCGTGCTGGCCCACGAGATCGGCCACGTCGCCAACGGTGACATGGTCACCCTGGCATTGGTCCAGGGCGTGGTGAACACCTTCGTGATGTTCTTTGCACGGATCATCGGCAACTTTGTCGACAAGGTGATCTTCAAGAACGAAGGCGGCCAGGGTATCGCCTACTACGTGGCGACCATCTTTGCCGAACTGGTACTGGGCTTCCTTGCCAGCTCCATCGTGATGTGGTTCTCGCGCAAACGCGAATTCCGCGCCGACGAAGCCGGCGCGCAACTGGCCGGTACTGCCGCCATGATCGGCGCCCTGCAACGCCTGCGCTCCGAACAGGGCCTGCCGGTGCATATGCCGGACACCCTGAATGCCTTCGGCATCAACGGTGGCGTCAAGCAAGGCCTGGCGCGGATGTTCATGAGCCACCCGCCACTGGAAGAGCGGATCGACGCACTGCGTCGTCGCGGCTGACAGCCAGCGGGTAAAAAAAGGGGCGATTGAATCGCCCCTTTTTTGTGGGCGCGTGATTTACAGCGGCGCCAACCGGTAAACCCGCTCCTCCAGCCGCGTGACACCGCCCTGGGCGAACTTCGGGCTCTCGGCCAGGATATCCCGCTGCTCCAGGACGCTCAGGCGCCAGTGCACTCCCAGCAGCCCACGGACTTCATCGTCGCTCACGGCAAACGGCGGGCCTCCCTTCAGGGCCTGCTCATAGTCCAGGCTGATCAGCAGGCCACTGTCCACCTGCGGCGCAATCGCCTGCAAATGCGCGGCATAACGCTCGCGCATCAACGTCGGCAAGGCGATCAGTGCCGCCCGGTCGTAGAGGGCCGTGCAGCCCGCCACATCTTCGCGGCTCAACTCGAAGAAGTCACCGCACCACAGCTCGATAGCGCCTGCCTGATACACCTTGAAGCTACCCCGTTGGCTGACTTGCGCAACCAGGCGCTGCTCCTGGAAAAACTCTTCAATGGCCTTTTCCGCCAGCTCCACCCCCAGGACTCGATGTCCCTGGTTCGCCAGCCAGACCAGATCCAGGCTCTTGCCACATAGCGGCACCAGCACCCCCACCCCGCCGGCCAACCCCAGGCCCGGCCAGTGTCGCTGCAAATAGGGATTGACCTCGGGCAGGTGAAAGCCGATCTGATTACGTGCCCAGCGGTCATGCCAAAAGGTGGAGTCCATGAATAATCCTGAAAATTCGATCAAATAGCGCTAAAACTTATATTAGATTTAGATCAATGATCTGATTGAAGATGGTCCCATCTTAACCTTGAGGACCCCACTCATGCTGCCCAGCCTGTTTATTTCCCACGGCTCGCCCATGCTTGCCCTGCAACCCGGCGCCAGCGGGCCGGCCCTTGCACGCCTGGCGGCGGACTTGCCACGCCCCAAGGCAATCGTGGTGATGTCCGCACACTGGGAAAGCCGTGAACTGCTGGTCAGCGCCAGCCCCGCCCCAGAGACCTGGCACGACTTCGGCGGCTTCCCCCGCGAACTGTTTTCCGTGCAGTATCCGGCCCCGGGCGATCCGGCACTGGCCCAGCAAATCGTCGAGTTGCTCATCGCCGATGGCTTGCAAGCCCGCCTCGATCACCAGCGCCCGTTCGACCATGGCACCTGGGTGCCGCTGTCGCTGATGTACCCGGCGGCCGACATCCCTGTAGTGCAGGTCTCCCTGCCCAGCCATATGGGCCCAGCCCTGCAAACCCGCATCGGCCAGGCACTGCGCGGCTTGCGCGAACAGGGCGTGCTGTTGATCGGCTCGGGCAGCATCACCCATAACCTCGGCGAACTGGACTGGCAGGCCGGGCCGCAAAGCATCGAGCCCTGGGCACGGGAGTTCCGCGACTGGGTCGTCGACCAACTCGGCGCCGAGGATGAAGCTGCCTTGCACGACTACCGCCGCCAGGCACCCCATGCAGTGCGCAGCCACCCCAGCGATGAGCACTTGTTGCCACTGTATTTCGCGCGCGGTGCGGGCGGGCAGTTCAGTGTGGTCCACCAGGGGTTCACCCTGGGGGCGCTGGGGATGGATATCTATCGTTTTGCTTAGCCACGGTTTTTTGTAGGGCCCCGGGGAAACCCAGGCAAAAAAAATCCCCGAACCAGTCGGGGATTTTTTATGTTCGATCAATCAACCCAAGGGCTGATCAATCTTCGCGATAGCGACGCAGCTTGAGCTGCTTGCCGGCAACGCGGGTGTCTTTCAGCTTGGCCAGCAACTTCTCCAGGCCATCTTCCGGCAGCTCAACCAGAGAGAAGCTGTCACGCACCTGGATGCGACCAATCGCTTCACGTGCCAGGCCACCCTCGTTGAGGATAGCGCCCAGCAGGTTCTTGGCAGCGATGCCATCACGCGCACCCAGCGCGGTACGGCAGCGAGCACGGCCTTCGGCCAATGGAACCGGCGCACGACGCTCACGATCACCACGGTCCGGACGGTCGCCAGTACGCTCTGGACGATCACCGCGCGGGGCGTTGTTCGGCACCAGTGGACGCTCTTTCTCGATCGCCGCCAGGGTCAGGGCCTGACCGTTGGTAGCCTTGCGCAGCAGGGCTGCAGCCAGGGCGCGTGGGGTGCAACCGATATCGGCGGTCAGGCGGTCCAGCAGGTCGCCGTGGGTCGATTCAGCGTCAGCCACCAGCGGCGACAGGCTGTTGGTCAGTTTCTTGATGCGGGCATCGAGAACGGCCTGGGCATCCGGCAGGCGGACTTCGGCAACTTTCTGACCGGTTACACGCTCGATCACTTGCAGCATGCGGCGCTCACGCGGAGTCACCAGCAGCAGTGCACGACCTTCGCGACCGGCACGGCCGGTACGGCCGATACGGTGAACGTAGGACTCTGGGTCGTACGGCATGTCAACGTTGAACACGTGGGTGATACGTGGAACGTCGAGACCACGGGCAGCTACGTCGGTCGCCACAACGATGTCCAGACGGCCATCCTTGAGGGAGTCGATAACGCGCTCACGTTGGTTCTGGGCAATGTCACCGTTCAGCGCAGCGGCTTTGTAGCCTTTGGCTTCCAGGGCACTGGCCAGGTCCAGGGTCGCTTGCTTGGTGCGCACGAACATGATCAGGGCGTCGAAATCTTCGACTTCCAGCAGGCTCAATACAGCCGAGGTCTTCTGGTCAGCGTGAACCAACAGGTGAGCCTGTTCGATCGCGGTAACGGTCTGGGTCTTGGTCTGGATCTTCACGTGTTGCGGATCGCGCAGATGGCGTTCGGCAATGGCACGGATCGACTGTGGCAGGGTAGCCGAGAACAGTACGGTCTGACGGGTCGGTGGCAGCGCCTTGAAGATGACTTCCAGGTCATCCATAAAGCCCAGCTTCAACATTTCGTCAGCTTCGTCGAGAACCAGGTGGTTCACGGTCGACAGGACTTTTTCGTCACGACGCAGGTGGTCGCACAGACGGCCCGGCGTGGCGACAACAATCTGTGCGCCATTACGGATTGCTTTCAGTTGTGGGCCCATAGGCGCGCCGCCGTAAACGGCCACAACGGTAACGCCCGGCATTTGCTTGGCGTAGGTTTCGAAAGCGGTTGCTACTTGCAGCGCCAACTCACGGGTTGGCGCCAGGATCAGGGCTTGCGGCTCGCGCTTGGCAGGATCGATGCAGTGCAGGATTGGCAGGGCGAACGCGGCGGTTTTACCGGTACCGGTTTGCGCCTGGCCAATCATGTCTTGGCCGGCCATGATGATCGGGATCGATTGCTGCTGAATAGCCGAAGGTTCTTCGTAGCCGGTCGCAATGACGGCAGCAAGAATGTTCGGGTTAAGATTAAAAGCGGCGAAGCCGCCGGTTTCCTGGGTCATGGGTCTGCCTCTAAGTGCATCCGCAAAGACCCATGCTCCAAAGCTGCGCATGCCGTGTTGAGACTCAAGAGTCGCCCTGGCTGCTTTGTCGGCGGGGATTTGCGAAAACGAATGAATGAAAAAGATTCGTCAAGGGAGAGTCCGCTGTGCGGACGTGCAGCCGAAGCTGACTTCGGGGAATTGCGCTACCTAAACGCGGCCCAGTTAAAGGCCGGCGCGCACTATACCGGAAATCCCTGAAAAAGGGAGCTTTTTTTATCGGAAAAGGCCATTCCACTGCTCTGTGTCACTGGCTTTGCGCATCTTCGCAGGAACGTCTATTTTTCAAAGGCCCGGCCCCGTTGGTCATTGCGCTTAAACGCTTCACCTTTTGCAGTGGGCCCTTCGGTCCGAAACTGCCTTTCGCGCCCGAGGATGCCCCCATGAGTCAAGCCAGTAGCAGCCGCGTCAGCCGTGAACTACAAGGGCATGTCCTGCTGCTGGGGCTCGATCGGGTCGCCAAGCGCAACGCCTTTGACCTCGATCTGCTCAACGAACTGAGCCTGGCCTATGGCGAATTCGATCGTAATGAAGAAGCGCGGGTGGCCGTGGTGTTCGGGCATGGCGAGCATTTCACCGCCGGACTGGACCTGATCAACGTCGCCCACACCATGGCCCAAGGCTGGCAGCCGCCGCTGGGCGGTTGCGACCCGTGGGGCGTGTTCGCCGGGCCCAGGGTCAGCAAGCCGGTGATCGTTGCCGCACAGGGCTATTGCCTGACCATCGGTATCGAATTGATGCTCGCGGCAGATATCAACCTGTGTGCCAGCAATACGCGCTTTGCGCAGATGGAAGTGCAGCGCGGGATCTTTCCTTTTGGTGGTGCCACCCTGCGCCTGCACCAGATCGCCGGCTGGGGCAACGCCATGCGCTGGCTGCTGACAGGCGATGAGTTCGATGCCCATGAAGCTTTAAGACTGGGACTGGTGCAAGAGGTCATGGCCAGCGAGGACCTGCTGCCTCGAGCACTGACCCTGGCCAACCGGATTGCCAGCCAGGCACCGCTGGGCGTGCAGGCGACGTTGACATCGGCGCGCCAGGCGCGGGATGAAGGCGAGACCGCTGCGGCGGCCGGGTTGCCGGTGCTGGTCGAAAAACTGCTTAACAGCGAGGATGCCAAGGAAGGGGTGCGGGCGATGCTGGAGAAGCGGCCGGGGGTATTCAAGGGGTTGTGAGCAGGCAGTGATGGCCTCATCGTGAGTAAGTCGAATCGGCGCACCGTCCCATTTGACCGCGTACACCTGTGGGCTTGCCCGCGATGAGCATAGGTCTCTACACAACTCTTTTCTCGGTATGTGTACATAGCCATTGCTGCGGTAACGGCGGCTCACTTTCGAAAAGCGCGAAAATAACCAAAGCGCTTTTGCCACCACTCGGTGCCTCGCCTAGGCTCGGCATGCCCGCAGCAACAGATATGTACACAAACCTGAGAATCACTAAGATGTGCAGATACCTGGGCCGCAATGCGGCCAGTCCAGGCAACTAAGTCGCCGGACGAACCGCCTTGATCAAGGCCTGCAACGAATACCCCAGGCGCGGCGCCAGCGCCTCGGCCCGCGCAGACACCGCCGCCAGGTCCAGCGTCTGGTCCAGGTCCGCCGGCACGATCAGGATCACATTGCCCTCCTTCACCGGCAGCTCCCAGTAATGCCGATGATAAAGCCCACGCAACAACGCAGCGCCCAGGGGCTTGCCATCATCGGTGGCCCATTGATTGATCACCAGCCAACCACCAGGGTTGAGCTTCTTCTGGCAGTTCTCCAGGAAGGTCCAGGCCAGGTGGCCAACCCCCGGCCCCACATCGGTATACAAGTCGACGAAAATCAGGTCCGCCGGCTCCGCCGTCTCCAGCAACTCCAGCGCATCGCCCACGCGGATGTACAGCCGCGGATCATCATCCAGCCCCAGGTATTCGATGGCCAGGCGCGGGACATCCGGGCGCAGTTCGATGGCTTCGACATCTTCCAGGGGCAGGAACTTGAGGCAGGCCTGGGTCAGCGTCCCCGCCCCCAGGCCAAGGAACAGCGCACTTTCGGGATGCTCGTGGCACAAGGCGCCAATCAACATGGCACGGGTGTAGTCATACTCCAGCCAGCTTGGATCGGCAGTGAACACACAGCTCTGCTCGATGGCATCGCCAAACTCGAGAAAGCGGTAATCGGCCACTTCCAGCACACGGATCATGCCGAAGTCATCATGGACCTCAGCCAACAGGCGCTCGACGCGCTCCTCAGTCATTTCATCTCCTAATGGGCCCGGGCACGGGTTCAAGCCGCCTGGTAGCAAGCGGGAAAGGCGCGATTGTCGGCCAAGCGGCGCCAGCAGGTCACGCACTAATTGCTGATAACATGCACGTTCCCGACATTCATTCGAGTTCACGATGAGCCAACCCTGGAGCCCCGACAGCTGGCGCGCCCTGCCGATCCAGCAACAACCCCACTACCCTGACGCCGCGCACTTGCTGCAGGTCGAGCAGAGCCTGGCCAGTTACCCGCCGCTGGTGTTCGCCGGTGAAGCCCGGGAGTTGCGCCGTCAGTTTGCCGAAGTGACCCAGGGTCGCGCGTTCCTGCTGCAAGGTGGCGACTGCGCCGAGAGCTTTGCCGAGTTCTCCGCTGCTAAAATCCGCGACACCTTCAAAGTGCTGCTGCAGATGGCCATTGTCATGACCTTCGCCGCAGGCTGCCCGGTGGTCAAGGTCGGGCGCATGGCCGGCCAGTTCGCCAAGCCGCGCTCGGCCAACGATGAAACCATCGACGGCATCACCCTGCCCGCCTACCGTGGCGATATCGTCAACGGTATTGGCTTCGACGAGAAAAGCCGCGTCCCGGATCCGGACCGCCTGTTGCAGTCCTACCACCAGTCCACCGCGACCCTGAACCTGCTGCGAGCCTTCGCCCAGGGCGGTTTTGCCGACCTGCACCAGGTGCACAAGTGGAACCTGGACTTTATCGCCAACTCTGCGCTGGCCGACAAGTACAGCCAACTGGCAAACCGCATCGACGAAACCCTGGCCTTCATGCGCGCCTGCGGCATGGACAGCTCGCCACAACTGCGCGAGACCAGTTTCTTCACCGCCCACGAAGCGCTGCTGCTCAACTACGAGCAAGCCTTTGTGCGTCGTGACAGCCTGACCAACGACTACTACGACTGTTCGGCACATATGCTGTGGATCGGCGACCGTACACGCCAGCTCGATGGTGCCCACGTCGAGTTCCTGCGCGGGGTGAACAACCCGATCGGGGTCAAGGTCGGCCCGAGCATGAACCCCGAGGATCTGCTTCGCCTGATCGACATTCTCAACCCGGACAACGACCCCGGCCGCCTGAACCTAATCGCACGCATGGGCGCCAACAAGGTCGGCGACCACCTGCCCAACCTGATCCGCGCCGTGCAGCGCGAAGGCAAGCAGGTGTTGTGGAGCAGCGACCCGATGCATGGCAACACCATCAAGGCCAGCAGCGGCTACAAGACCCGGGACTTCGCGCAGATCCTCAGTGAAGTGAAGGAATTCTTCCAGGTCCATGAAGCCGAAGGCACTTATGCCGGCGGGATTCATATTGAAATGACCGGGCAGAATGTCACCGAGTGCATCGGCGGTGCGCGGCCGATTACCGAGGATGGCTTGTCGGACCGGTACCACACCCATTGCGACCCGCGGATGAATGCCGATCAGTCGCTGGAGCTGGCGTTCCTGATTGCCGAGACGTTGAAGCAGGTCAAACGCTAGGCAGGTGTGGCCTGAACCAACGCTATCGCGAGCACGCCGGGCTCCCACCACGGTCAATGGGGAGCCGGGCTTGCCCGCGATAGCGTCCTATCTGCCAGCCTCCACGGCCAGCATCGCCACCCGCAACCGGGCTGCGCTGTGCCGCTGACAATTGATCTGCACCTGCTCCAACCCCAGCCAATCCGCCATCTGCCGCAGGCTCAACGCCAGCGCCAACATCCCCGTCTCATCCAACCCCGACTCTTCCTCATGCACGGCATGCACTGCCAACCGCGCATTGGCACGTTCGGCGCGCAGGTCCACCCGTGCGGCGATGCGTTCGTTGTGCAGGAACGGCAGCACGTAATAGCCGTACACCCGCTTGTCCTGCGGGGTGTAGATCTCCAGCCGATAGCGAAAGTCGAACAGGCGCTCGGTACGGCTACGCTCCCAGATCAATGAATCGAAGGGCGACAGCAAGGCACTGGCTGTCACCTTGCGCGGGACCGTTGGCTCGGGCAGGCAATACGCCGGCTGTTTCCAACTCTGGACCTGGCAGACCTGCAATTGCCCATCCTCGACCAACTCGGCGAGGCGCCCACGACTCTCTGCCGGGGTCAGGCGAAAATAATCGCGCAGGTCCTTTTCCGTGGCGATACCCAGCGCCGTCGCGGCATGCAGCAACAGGCCACGCTGGGCACTGTGCTCGCTCAAGGGTGCCTGTTGCAGGATAGCTGCCGGGATAACCCGCTCCGGCAGGTCGTACAGCCGCTCGAAACCACGGCGCCCGGCCACCGTCACCAGCCCTGCGGCAAACAGCCATTCCAGGGCCTGCTTTTCATCACTCCAGTCCCACCACGGCCCGGCGCGCTCTTCACGGGTCGACAGGCTGCCCGCCCCCAACGCACCCTGCTGTTCGACGATGGCCAGCACGCGGCGGATGGTTGCCTGTTGCTCGCGCCCAAAACGCGCCATCTGCTGATAGATCCCCTACCCCTCGGACGCCCGCTGCATACGCCAGCGCATCAGCGGATACAGCGCCATCGGCAGCAGCGAGGCCTCATGCCCCCAATACTCGAACAGCGTACGCTTGCGCCCCTGGCTCCAGGCCGCCTGTTCCAGCAGCAACGGCGAGTAATGACCCAGGCGGGAAAACAGCGGCAGGTAGTGGGAGCGCACCACGGCATTGACCGAGTCGATCTGCAACACACCCAGGCGCTCGATCAGACGATTGACCTGGGCTGCCTTGATCTGTGCGGGCGGCTGGCGCCCGGAAAAGCCTTGGGCCGCCAGTGCCAGGCGGCGTGCTTGCTTGAGGGAAAAGCGCAGTTCTGCGGGCATGTGCATCTCCTGATTACGCCCGCAGACTGTAGCGCGGTGGCCGTCATTTACCCAACGGGTCATTCCACACAGACCGGTGGCGTTCATGCTCGACATCCGCCCGGGTCAAGCCAATATCCTTGAGTGAGTCATCACTCATTTCTGCCAGGACCTGACGCTCGCGCTGCACGGCGTACCAACGGCAAACCCTTTGAAACACCCCGGCCAACGGGCGTTTCACCAACAACACATAACCTCTTTGACCCTTCATCATCTCGCCCTCCAGTGGGGATGACTAAAGTCTGGGCCTGGGGCTATGATCAATCCAACGAATGTTTTTTATGCAACACATCTCAGAGATTGATCAATTGAACAACTACCCGAGCATTGATACCGACGTGCTACGCACCTTCGTCGCCATCGCCGACCAGGGTGGTTTCACCCGCGCGGGCGAGAAGGTCAACCGCACCCAATCGGCGGTCAGTATGCAAATGAAGCGGCTGGAGGAGGACGTGTTGCAGCGCAAGTTGTTCGAGCGTGATGGCCGGCAGGTCAGGCTTACGCCGGAGGGGCAGGTGTTGCTGGGGTATGCGCGGCGCATCCTGAAGCTGCACAGCGAGGTGTTCAATACCTTGCGCGAGCCGCATATGGTCGGGCTGGTGCGCATCGGCACCCCGGACGACTACGTGATGCGCTACCTGCCCGGTATCCTCAAGCGCTTTTCCAAGGCCTACCCGCTGATCCAGATCGAAATGCACTGCGAAGGCACGCCCGTGTTGATGCAGCGACGTGACCTGGCGTTGACCGTGGTCAGCCGTGAACCGGGGAATGAAATCGGCGAACAGCTGCGCAACGAGCGCATGGTCTGGGTGGCGTCACCGTGCTTCTGCGTGGATGAACACGAGACCCTGCCCCTGGCGATCGCCGGCCTGGACAGCTTTTGCACGCAATGGGCGCGCGCCTCGCTGGAGGCCGTGGGGCGCGAGTATCGCCTGGCCTACCACAGCTCCAACGGTGCGGCGATCCAGGCCGTGGTGGGTGCGGGGCTGGCGGTGACGGTGATGATGGAAAGCCTGGTCACCGACGATCTGCGGATACTCGGCAGTGACGAAGGTTTCGGCCCACTGCACACGGTCAACTTGCGCCTGCTGCGCAACCCGAACATGACCTCGCCCATCACCGAGTGCCTGGCCGAATACATCCTCGAAGGCTTCAGACTTTAAAGGTCAACATCACCGCGCATACCACCAGGAAGCCGCAGAACAAACCGCGCAGCAGGCGCTCCGGCAACGCGTGGGCGATTTTCACCCCCCAACTGATACTCAGCAGCCCGCCGACCGCCAGGGGCACGCCGATCAGCCAATCCACTTCCTGGTGCCAGGCATAAGTCACCAGGGTGACGCCGGTGCTGGGCAAGGCCAGTGCCAGGGACAGGCCCTGTGCAACCACCTGGGTGGTGCCGAACACGCTGGTCAACACCGGTGTGGCAACCACCGCGCCGCCAACACCAAACAGGCCCCCCATGGATCCCGACGCCGCGCCCAATACCCCCAGCCACGGCCAGGAATAGCGCATCTGCGCCGAAGGTGGCGCATTGCTGGTGACCATGCGCACCAGGTTGTACGCCGACAGGGCCACCAAAAATGCGATAAAACCAATGCGCATCACGCCCGCATCAATGCCTACCGCCCAGATCGAACCCAGCCAGGCAAAGCAAAACCCCGTGATGCCAAGCGGCAAGGCATGGCGCAGCTCAATGCGGTTGCGCTGGTGATAACGCCACAGCGCCAACATCACATTGGGCACGACCATCACCAGCGCAGTGCCTTGGGCGATTTGCTGATCCAGGCCAAACAAGACGCCCAGGACCGGAATCGCGATCAGCCCGCCACCAATGCCAAACAGCCCGCCGACGGTACCCAGGGCTATGCCCAGCACCACATACATCGCCATATCCACCACAACCGTACCCCTGCACCGTCTCAAGCCCTGCATGCTACGCAGTCCACTCTGGCATGGAAACGCACAGCAACGCACAATGGCTATGCCAAATCCGCACAAGCGAATCCCCCCATGAACCCTACGACCTTGACCGATCAACTGGGCCTGTTCCTCGACGTGCTGGAGACCGGAAGCTTTTCCGCAGCGGCGCGGCGCCATCCGCTGACGCCCTCGGCCGTGGCCCGGCGGATCGACAGCCTGGAAAGCGCCCTGGGCAGCCAGCTGTTCCTGCGCAGTACCCATGCGGTGCTGCCTACCCCTGCCGGCCTGGCATTTGCCGAGCGGGCGCGGCGGATTGTCCGGGAGTTGCAACTGGCGCGAGCCGAGGCGGTATCACTCAGCCATGCGCCCGAGGGCCTGATTCGCGTGGACGCGCCCGCCGCCTTTGGCCGGCGACACCTGGCACCGGCAATCGCGGACTTTCTGACGGTCTATCCGGGCCTAGACGTGCACCTGCATCTGATCGACAGTTTTGTCGACATGCAGGGCGAGCACCTGGGCAAGGTCGACCTGGTGCTGCGGGCCGGACATATCGTCGACACACGGCTGATCGCCACGCCTTTGGCCAGCATCGTGCGAATCGCCTGCGCCAGCCCGGCCTACCTGAAAAACCGTGGCACGCCGGCCCATCCCAGCCAACTCAGCGAACACGACGGCCTGGACTGGGAAGGTCTGGCGCCGATGTTCGCCTGGCGTTTTGAACTGGATGGTCGCAAGAACACCTACCGCCCACAGCGCATCCGCATGAGCGCCAACAATGCCGAAGCCCTGCTATCGGGCGCTCTGGCCGGACTGGGCATCGCTCACCTGCCCACCTGGCTGACCAGTGAGTACCTGGTGCGCGGCGAACTGGTGCCGTTATTCTGCGAAAACGGCCTGCCGACCGCAGAAACTGCCGGCATCTACGCCCTGCGCCTGGAACAGCAAGCCAATGCTCGCAGCCGTCTGCTGCTGGAGTACCTCAAGAGCCGTTTCAGCCCCGTCCCGCCGTGGGATCTGGCGTTGCAAAGTGGCTGGGGCTGACTGCGCCTGCAGAATTGTCTGGCGCGTTAAAGGTTTGGCCGCTAGATTCCAGATCAAATACGCTTTAAGGCACTGCCATGACCCACTCTTGCGACGCCCTGCTCCTCGACAACCAACTGTGCTTCGCCCTGCACTCCACCTCGTTGTTGATGACCAAGGTCTACAAACCCCTGCTGCAGGCCCTTGGCCTGACCTACCCGCAGTACTTGGCCATGATGGTGTTGTGGGAACAAGATGGTTTGACCGTGGGTGAAATCAGCAATCGCCTGCTCACCGATCCGGGCTCACTGACCCCACTGCTCAAGCGCCTGGAAGCCGAAGGCCTGTTAAGCCGCACCCGCAGCCGCGCCGATGAGCGTGTGGTCGTGGTGGAGTTGACCGAGGCTGGCCGAGCACTGCGGGACAAGGCCATGGATGTTCCTCCCTGCATCCTTGGCGCCAGCGGCTTGCAGATGGAGCAACTGCAGAAGCTGCAAGCCGACTTGCTGGAGCTGCGCAGGAATCTGCAGGCCAGCGTCTAGCCGCCCCCAAAAGGTGATCACGATCACTTCAAAAATTTATATTGCGCGCTAAACATTTGCGCGATACATTCATCTCGCCACTTACTTTGCGCACAAACTTTTAGCGCAAACACCAGCGAGGAATCCCTGATGCAAACCCTCTATACCGCAGTAGCCACCGCCACCGGCGGCCGAGATGGTCGTGCCGTTTCCAGCGACAGCATCCTCGATCTCAAGCTCTCTACCCCTAAAGAGCTGGGCGGCACGGGCGGCCAGGCCACCAACCCGGAACAACTGTTCGCTGCTGGCTATTCGGCCTGCTTTATCGGCGCCCTGAAATTCGTCGCCAGCCAGAGCAAACGCAAAATCCCCGATGATGCTTCGATCACCGCCCACGTCGGCATCGGCCAGATTCCCGGTGGTTTTGGCCTGGACATCGACCTTCACATATCCCTGCCCGGCCTGGCGCAAGATGAAGCACAGAGCCTGGTAGACGCTGCACATCAAGTCTGCCCGTACTCCAACGCTACCCGTGGCAATGTGGATGTGCGCTTGCATGTCACGGTGTGACAGGTAAACAGGCATAAAAAAACCCGACTCTTGGTCGGGTTTTTTATTGGTAACACCAGAATTACTTCTTGGCGCGACCTTTGTACGAACCACCTTCACGGGTGTCGATTTCGATCAGGTCGTCGATTTCGATGAAATCAGCAACTTGCAGTTCGGTACCGTTAGACAGCTTGGCAGGCTTCATCACTTTGCCCGAAGTGTCGCCGCGAGCGGAACCTTCGGTGTAGGCAACCTTACGCACGATGGTGGTCGGCAGCTCTACGGAAACCAGGCGCTCTTCGAAGAAAATGGCTTCGCAGACGTCTTCCATGCCTTCTTCGATGAACGGCAGAACAGCTTCGATATCTTCAGCGTTCAGCTCGTACATGGTGTAGTCGGTAGTGTCCATGAACGTGTAGGTGTCGCCGCTGATGAACGACAGGGTCGCTTCTTTGCGGTCGAGGATCACGTCATCCAGTTTGTCATCGGCGCTGTAGACGATCTCGGTCTTGTAACCGGTCAGCAGGTTCTTCAGCTTGGTCTTCATGATTGCGCTGTTACGACCAGACTTGGTGAACTCAGCTTTCTGAACCAGCCAAGGGTCGTTTTCGAGACGGATCACTGTACCGGGTTTCAGTTCTTTACCAGTTTTCATTACGAATATCCGAAATTTGGATGGGATTTACAAAAATCAAGGTCGCGTATCATATCCAATTTTCATAAAAGTGTACCAGCGCCGTCGCAAGATCGGCCTGCAAGGCCTGTTCCAGACACCATTTTTCGGCATGTGCGGTCACCTCAGGCCAATGCTCAAGGAGCATTTTCCAGTTGGCGGCCATGTCAGCGTCCGTGTTCCAGGCTTGCCAAAGGGCAATCAGTGCACCTTTGGCTGCGGGTGACAGGCCCTCGGTGTAGCGTTCAAGGAATGCATCGAGCTTGTCCAGGTGAATGTCTTCATCCTGACGGTAGATATGCCACAACAGCGGGCGCCCGGCCCATTGCGCACGGACGAAGGAATCCTCGCCGCGTACCGCATTGAAGTCGCAGCACCACAACAGGCGGTCGTACTGCTCCTGGCGCACGAACGGCAGCACCTGCACCGTCAGCGCGCCACGCAGGTGTACCTGCCCCACGCCCAGCGCCTCGACGCCCAGCCAGCGCTGCACATCACCAAGGATGCGCCCTTCCGGCACCAGCAGATGGGTGGGCTGCCCGTCGGCCGCCAACACCTCCAGCCAACTGGCCAGGCCGGCATTTTCGTAGGCAAACAGCGAGATCAATCGTGCGCCCGCCACAGGAACAACGCCCAAGTCCTGTAGGAATTGTTGCTGAGCCTGGGAATCACGCTGAAACGCCTGACGCTGCTCGATCAACCCGGCCTCACGCAGCAAGCCCCCGGTGCCGGGACGGAATCCCGGAAAGAAGAAGTACTTTTGCACGCCCTTGAACTTGACCGACGGCAAGCCATGGCAACCGACCACCCACTCCTCGGCGCTCAGGTAATCCAGGTTCATCCACAGCGGTGTGCGCTCGCGAGCGGCCATGGCTTCCATATAGTCCGGGGGCAACTGGCAGGCAAAGGCGGCGATCACCACGTCCGCCGCCGGTGTGGTGGGCCAGTGCGCCGGCCAGTGGCGCACGTCCACGCCCTCCTGCCACTGCTGCGCCGCCTGCACATCAACCTCAGGGCACATGCGCTCGAACGCCCGCAGGTCATCGACCCACAACCGCACCGCACAGCCCTGTTCAGCCACCAATTGCCGGGCCAGGCGCCAGGTCACGCCGATGTCGCCGTAGTTATCGACGACGCTGCAAAAAATATCCCAGCGGGCTTTCATTCCGGGCTCCATCAGTCAAAGGCTCGATTGTCCGCATAATTGCCGCCATGCAGAAGGGTTGATCGCGATTATTCTGCACGCCGGCTATGCGACAATCCCCAGCTCGCCGCAAACGCCCGCCAGGAGGCCACCATGTCCGATCGCCCGTTGTCGATGTTCAAACTCAGTATTGCCGTGGCCCTGGGCCTGTGGCTGGGCTTTGTCGCCATCGCCCTGACCGGCTGGCTGGCCTCGCGCTACCTGCTTGAACAACCCGTGGCCGCCGTCACCCAGGCCGTGCAGCAACTGGGCAAACCGCCTGCCGTGACGCCCGAGCCACCGAACCGGATGTTTGAGCAATACCAACAAAACCTGCACAAGCAGGAACAGCAGCAGGCGCTGGATCAGGCCCGGGACAACCCGCGCAACCTGTCCAACCCCAAATGCCAGTTCTGGCTCCAGCAGGACCAGAACGCCCCCAGCGACAAGAGCCGGGCCAACGTCCTGCAATTTTGTGATTGAGCCGAAAACCGCCCATGAATAAACACGCCGTCCTCCAGTTGATCCTGGAAAAACTCGTCGCCGATCTGGATGTGGCACAACGCGCCGCGCAAACTGCCTACGAGACCGCAACCCACGAAGAAAACATCGCCGAAAACAAGTACGACACCCTGGGCCTGGAAGCGTCTTACCTGGCTGCTGGGCAAGCCAAACGCGTCGAGGAGATCAAGCAATCACTGGCGCTGTGCCAGAACTTCAACCTGCGCCCCTACGATGAACAACGGGGTATCGAGGTGGGCGCCCTGCTCGGCCTGGAAGATGACGACGGCCGCCAGCAATGGCTGTTCCTGGCGCCGGACGCGGCAGGCCTGAAAGTCTATGTGGTGGGGCAGTTGGTGACCGTCATCACCCCCCGCTCGCCGCTGGGCAAAAGCCTGCTGGGCAAGTTCGAGGGAGATGAGGTGGAGATTACGGTGGCGGGCGCCCGGCAACAATTCGTGGTGACCGAGGCCCGCTAGGCCGATCAGTGAACCGGCAGTTCAACGCCGTCGAACAGCTCTTCCAGTTCCTGCTTGTTGTGGCACTGGATCGCCTTGGCCATGATTTCACGGGTCAGGTGCGGGGCGAACTTCTCGATGAAATCGCACATGAAGCCACGCAGGAACGTGCCACGACGGAAGCCGATCTTGGTCACGCTGGACTCGAACAACTCGCTGGCATCCAGTACCACCAGATCGCTGTCGAGCTTGGCATCGACGGCCATCTTGGCCACGATACCGACGCCCAGGCCCAGGCGCACGTAAGTCTTGATCACGTCGGCGTCAGCTGCGGTAAACACCACTTTGGGCGTGAGGCCGCGATGGCTGAAGGCTTCGTCGAGCTTGGAGCGGCCGGTGAACCCGAACACGTAAGTGACAATCGGGTATTCCGCCAGCGCTTCCAGGGTCAGCTTCGGCAGTTTGGCCAGCGGGTGGCCCTGGGGTACCACGACGCAGCGGTTCCAGCGATAGCACGGCATCATCACCAGGTCGCCGAACAGCTCCAGGGCTTCGGTGGCGATGGCGAAGTCGACGGTGCCGTCAGCCGCCATTTCAGCGATCTGCATCGGCGAACCCTGGTGCATGTGCAAGGCCACGTCCGGGTACTGCTTGATGAACGAGCTGATCACCGGCGGCAGCGCATAACGGGCCTGGGTGTGGGTGGTGGCGATCGACAGGGTGCCTTTTTTCTCGTTGGAGAATTCCTGGGCGATCTGCTTGATGCTTTCTACCTTGCGCAGGATTTCGCCGGCAGTGGTAATGATGCGCTCACCGGCAGGCGTGACGCGAGTCAGGTGCTTGCCGCTGCGGGCGAACACTTCGACGCCCAATTCGTCTTCAAGCAGGCGGATTTGCTTACTGATACCCGGTTGTGAGGTGTAGAGGCTTTGAGCCGTGGCGGAAACGTTGAGGTCGTGGTGCGCCACTTCCCAGATGTAGCGCAGTTGTTGAAGCTTCATATGTGTCCCTCAAAGCAGATAGACGCCACGGATATCAGCGACGGTATATAACTATATTAAAGGTTGGATTGATAAATCTAGAACTTTTTTATCGTATAAGCCCCATCACACATCATCACTGCGTCGACGTTGCAGCAAAGGCACCAGATAGACCGGCACCTGGGACAACTGCAACACCCGCGCCGCCGTACGCCCCAACGGGGTCGAGGCTCCTTCGCCCTGGCTATGACTCCCTACGATCAACAAATCCACCGAGAGTTTCTGCGCCTGGTCGAGAATCACTTGGGCGGGATCCCCCTGGATCACCCGCACCGAACGAATCGCCTGCAAGTCCTGCTCACCGTCCTGCAACTCTTCACGAAAACTGTCCAGCACCCGCTGTTCGATGTTTGCCATCACTGTATTGAGGCCCTGGCTCTGCCATTCGCTCAGGGCCTGTTCATCAAGATAGGTTTGCAGCACCGATTCTGCGAACAGCCCGATCGGCTCCACCACATGAATCACATACAGCTCCGCCTTGAATGTGCGCGCCATCGCCAGCGCATGTTGCATCACGTAAGGCGCATATACACCCAGGTCTGAGGCATACAACATCGACCGAATCATAGAACCTCCTGGACTGCCAGGATGGCGGGGATTGTTTCAGCTTAGCAGCGCCTCCGCGACTGCGATGAACTTAGCTCTCGACCTGGACTTTCGGCTCATTGCTCACGCCATGGGGCACATGCCCGGTGGCCACCACCTCCCTGGCTTTCTCGCAATGGCCGGCCTGATCGTCAAAAAACACGTCGGCGGCGAACGCTTCAAGGAACGCCGATTTTTCCAGGCCGCCGAGAAACAGCGACTCGTCCAGGCGGATATCCCACTCACGCAAGGTGCGGATCACTCGCTCATGGGACGGTGCCGAACGCGCCGTCACCAGCGCTGTGCGGATCGGGCAAGACTCATCGGGGAACTCGCGCTGCAGCAGATTGAGGGCCGCCAGGAAGCCCTTGAATGGCCCACCGCGCAACGGCTCGCGGGCCGCTTGCCGCTCGCTGGCCTGGAACGCTTCCAGGCCGCCGCTTTGGTAGACGCGCTCTGACTCGTCGGAAAACAGCACTGCGTCACCGTCGAAGGCAATCCGCAACTCAGCGCTGGAAGCCCGACGGGCGCCGCCGGACAAAATGGTCGCCGCCGCAAAACCGGCATCCAGCGCGCTGCGCACATCTTCGGCGTGGGTCGAGAGGAACAGGTGGCTGCCAAACGCCGCCAGATAAGGGTGGGGGTTACGCCCACCGACAAAGGCGGCGCGGGAAATATCCAGGCCGTAGTGCTGGATCGAATTGAACACACGCAACCCGGTGTCGGCGCTGTTGCGCGACACCAGCACCACCTCGACCCGTGCGCGGCCGAGGCTGGCATTCAGGGTCAGGAGTTTCTTGACCAAGGGGAAGGCATCCCCCGGCTCGAGGATTTCTTCCTCGTGGTCGATCTGATATTTGCGGTAGGCCTCGACGCCCTGGGCCAGATAAACCTTATGGCTTTCACCCAGGTCGAACAGGGCGCGCGAGGAAATCGCCAGCACCAGTTTGTCGCTCATCCCTTTGGCCATGTGTGTTCCTCAGTCGTTGCGTCGATCAATAAAACTCAAGGCCTGGTACAACGCCTGCATCCGCGGCGACTCGCAGCCCGCGGCCCTGGCAGCAGCCAGCGGGCGAGCGTAGATCGCGGCCAGTTCCAGGGGTCGCCGGTGCAGATGATCGTGATACATGCTGGGCCAGTAATCCGTCAAACGCTCGGTCATGCTGAACATCTGCTCGGGGTAGCCGGGCGCGATCTCATGGCCGCACGCCTGGGCGCCCTGCACCACTTCGGCCATCAGGCCCTGGATCAATTCCCGGCTGGATGCGTCGGCCATCAACTGCGAGGTATTGGCACCGAGCAGCACCGACAGGCCGTTGTACGGCACATTCCACACCAACTTATGCCAGCGTGCCTGATCCAGGTCGGGCATGGCCTGGGCGTCGATCCCGGCGTGGCGGAACAGCCCGGCGCCCTCTTCGACAATCGCCTGGCGGCGTGCAGCATCAGCCATGGCAGTGCCGCTGTGATAGCCAAGACTGACCCGGCCCATGGCCTGGTGCTCGACGATCCCCGGCCCGGAACGGTGCACGCAGATATAACAAAGCCCGCCAAGCAGGTGCAGGGACTCGGGCAGATACTCGCGCAGGCCGTCCTCGACGGCGAGGCCGTTTTGCAGCAATACAACCTTGGCATCGGGCGCCGCGACCTGGGCAATGGTGGGCGCCAGTTCAACGTTACCGGTGGTCTTGGTGCCCACCAGCAGCCAATCGCAAGGCGGCATGTCGGCCGCGCTGGCATAGGCCTGGACCGGGTGCAGGCGCAAGGCGCCATGCACCGCACTATTGAGCTGCAAGCCACGCTCACTGACCGCCGCAAATTCACTGCGCAGCAGGAAATGCACATCGAAACCGGCGCGCGCCAGCATCAACCCGTAAAAACCACCAATGGCACCGGTACCGATAATCCCAATGCGTGGCCCTGGCTCAACTGCACTCGTCATGGCAACTCCTCTGGTTCTCGTTTGAGCGCTTCTTCTATAGCCTCACGTAGGTCGCCGGCATTCAGACCCGTCTGCAATGCGCCGTGGAACTGACCCTCGCACACCACAAACAGCGCCGGCAAATGAAAGATCCCGTAGCGCTGCACCGCGCCGCCATTGTGCCCGGCGTCGATCCAGCAGATGCGCGCAACCGGCAGCTCCCAGCCGGGCAACTGCTGGCGCGCCCAGCGGCAACTGGAACAGCCGACACTGGTAAACACCAGCAGCGAAGCACCCGGCAACGCCAGCAACTGCTGGTCGATATCCAAATCCGTCAATTCAAACGCTTTCACTCGATCTGCACCACACCCTTTAACCAGGCAACACACTATCAGGCCGCACGACACCGCGCGCAATTGCCCATTGTCGAGCCGGCTTGTACGCGCTAAGGTTCGGCTCCCCGCTGCATTTAAATCATGCTGTGCTCCGCCGCACGGGGTTCGCTGGCGGCCGGCACCCGTGACCCTGACGAGTAACACGATGGCTGATTTACCGATCAACGACCTAAACGTCGAATCCAACGAGACCCTGATCACGCCCGATCAGCTCAAGCGCGAAATCCCTCTGAGCGACGCTGCATTGCAGACCGTCACCAAGGGCCGCGAAGTCATTCGTGACATCCTCGACGGCACTGACCACCGCCTGTTCGTGGTGATCGGGCCCTGCTCGATCCACGACCTCAAGGCCGCCCACGAGTACGCCGAACGCCTCAAAGTGCTGGCTGCGGAAGTATCCGACACCCTGTACCTGGTGATGCGCGTGTACTTCGAGAAGCCGCGCACTACCGTGGGCTGGAAAGGTCTGATCAACGATCCGTACCTGGACGACTCGTTCAAGATCCAGGATGGTTTGCATATCGGCCGCAAGCTGCTGCTGGACCTGGCTGAAATGGGCCTGCCAACGGCCACCGAAGCCCTGGACCCGATTTCCCCGCAATACCTGCAGGACCTGATCAGTTGGTCGGCGATCGGCGCGCGCACTACCGAATCGCAAACCCACCGCGAAATGGCCTCTGGCCTGTCCTCGGCCGTGGGTTTCAAGAACGGTACCGATGGTGGCCTGACCGTGGCGATCAACGCCCTGCAGTCGGTTTCCAGCCCACACCGTTTCCTGGGGATCAACCAGGAAGGTGGCGTGTCCATCGTCACCACCAAGGGCAACGCCTATGGCCACGTGGTCCTGCGTGGCGGCAATGGCAAGCCCAACTATGATTCGGTCAGCGTGGCCCTGTGCGAACAGGCACTGACCAAGGCGAAGATCAAGCCGAACATCATGGTCGATTGCAGTCACGCCAACTCCAACAAGGATCCGGCCCTGCAACCGCTGGTGATGGAGAACGTGGCCAACCAGATCCTGGAAGGCAACCAGTCGATTATCGGCCTGATGGTCGAAAGCCACCTGAACTGGGGCTGCCAGGCGATTCCAAAGGATCTGGCCGACCTGCAATACGGCGTCTCGATCACCGACGCCTGCATCGACTGGTCCGCCACCGAGACCACCCTGCGCAGCATGCACGCCAAGCTCAAGGACGTATTGCCCAAGCGCAAACGTACCTGACGCACACAAAAACGCCGGGCTAAGCCCGGCGTTTTTTTATGCCTGCCTGTTTGCTTTCACAGCTTCGCGGCATGGCGCTGGTGGCGCTCCATGTAGCGCTCGACGTAGGAGCAGGACGGAATCACCGTGTAGCCCATGCTCTCGGCGTATTGCAGCGCTTCTTCGGTCAGCGCAGCGGCAATGCCGCGCCCACGCAGGGCATTGGGCACAAACGTGCGGTAAATATCCAGGGTCTGCTTCCCCAGGTCCATGTAGGTCAGATAGGCACGATGACCGTCCACATTGGTCTCGAACTGATGACCAGCCTGGTCATGGTGGATGGACAACGCCTCGCTCATCACTACTCCTCGCGGGTCTTGGTTTCTGACCCCTACCTTACCGATGTTTTTCCGGCGAAGGAACATCTACGCCACCCCGTGCCGGTTTCGACAACGAGAAAAGCCCTACAGCACTCACGCCCCGCACGCAGGAATAGTAGGCACCAATCCTGTCATTGCTCAAGGGACACTCGTCATCCATTTGGCTCGCGAACATAGAAAGGGCTGATCGAACATCCTGTGGTCGATAGCCTGAACATTGCCGGCAGTTGAAGCGTGAGACGAACCAGCGCTTTTAAAGTCACCTCTACATGCGCGAAAGATGCCCGGCAACCCCGGGACAATCTGAACAATAGTATGAGGGCAGATATATAAATTGACATCGGCTTACAACGTTTAACACTTGCCAGGCGGCGCTTTCAGCCTGGATCCAATCTTTGACCAAGCGTCAAAAACTGGATATTTTTTATACAGACCCTCTAAAGATTAGCCAAAACAGATTCAGCACAAGAATTTTTTTTGCTTCTTGCGCTACGTCAGTTTACTTACTACAAGTAATGGGTAGTATGTACGCCGGCTATTAGCTCACTCTGAGAAATTAGCCATTAATTAGAAAGTCCTTGAAGGGGAACACGATGAACAACGTTCTGAAATTCTCTGCTCTGGCTCTGGCCGCAGTTCTGGCTACCGGTTGCAGCAGCGTCTCCAAAGAAACCGAAGCTCGTCTGACTGCAACTGAAGACGCAGCAGCTCGCTCCCAGGCTCGTGCAGACGAAGCCTACCGTAAAGCTGATGAAGCTCTGGCTGCTGCTCAAAAAGCACAACAGACTGCTGACGAAGCTAACGAGCGCGCTCTGCGCATGCTTGAAAAAGCTAGCCGCAAGTAATAATCCTTCGGGGTTGTTATCTAGCCGATCCATTTTGGATCGGCTTTTTATTGCCTGGGATTCGGCTACGGATCCCAGGCAATAAAAAACCCGCCAGGGGCAATCCGTGGCGGGCTTCGATGGGAGACAGGCGTTACTGCTGCAGATCGACCGGCATGCTGCTGACCATCGGCGCCGCGCCCGGTTCGCCAATTTGCGCCGGCAAACCATCTTCGGCCGCCACCACATCACGCACTTGATCCCAATCGACCCGCAGGTTATTGGCCAGGTCTTCGCGCTTGAGCATCGCATTGATGACTGCCGTGTGCTTGTCGACCACCGACGGCGTGCCATCGTCGTTCAACGGCGCATGCGCCTCCAGATAGACCTTGCCGCCGCTGATGCCGAATTTGTAGGCGTCATTGATGATCCGCACCGACGTGCCCACCGGAACCATCTTGGCCATCTCCAGCACGTTGTTGTTGAACATGCGGAAGCAACCATGACTGGTACGGGTACCGATACCGAACTTCTTGTTGGAGCCATGAATCAGGTAGCCCGGCGTGCCCAGGGTAAACTTGAATGGCCCCAGGGGGTTGTCCGGACCTGCCGGCACCACGTTGGGCAGCGGGTCACCGTCTGCTGCGTGTTCGGCCTTGATCGACGCAGGAGGAGTCCAGGTCGGGTTGGGTGTCTTGGCAATGATGCTGGTGTGGGCAATCGGCGAACCCCAACCCTCGCGACCGATCCCCAGCGGGAAGGTGTACACCACGTCCTGGCCCTTGGGGTAGTAGTACAGACGGTACTCGGCGAGGTTGATCACGATGCCTTCGCGGGGTCCCGGCGGCAGGATGAAACGGGTCGGCAGCACAATCTCCGCGCCGGTGCCCGGTAGCCAGGCATCCACGCCAGGGTTGGCCGCGACCATCTCCGAATAGCCCAGGTCGTAAGTCACGCCCAGGTCGGCAAAGGTGTCTTCGTACTTGGCCTTGATCACCTGGACCTCGCCGACAATGTCTTCACCCGGCGGTGGCAGGGGCAGTTGCAGAGCCGCAACAGGACCGGCTGCACATAAGGCAGCGAGAGACAGGCAACGGGTGACGACAGGCAGACGCGACAACATCCGGAAAATCCTTCGCAGATCGACGGGGGTAAATGGCGATTGTAGCGTGTAGCAGCCCTTAAAGCTCGAAGCGCAGTTCAGGCCAGATAGGCGGTGTGCCACGCTTTTGCGATTCGAGAATCGCCCGGCACAAGGGGCACAGGCGCTGGTCCTGGAAGATCGAGCGATCCACCGAAGACCAGCGGGGCTGGGCCGGCAGCAATGTGCCGCAGAGCGTACGGTCGATCGTGCCGCCCAGCTCCAGCTGACGCGTGACCAGGTGCACCTTCACTTCCTGGCAGGCGAACAGATCCAGCTGCTCGTCAGGCTCGATCAGTTGGTAGGCAAATAGGGACCAGGCAGGACGCGACGACATCGGGGGCTCCAAATCGGGGGCGCCACCTTAGCCGAAAGACCGCTGCTAGAAAAGCGTCATAACAGCGGTTTTAGCGTCGGCCAGACATTTTCCAGCAACTTGGCCTGGGCGCCGACTGCCGGGTGCAGTTGATCCGCCTGCATCATCTCCGGATGCCCCCCCACCCCTTCAAGAAAAAACGGTACCAGGGGAACGTTTTTTTCCTTGGCCAGCACGCCATAGACTTCGGCAAATGCCGTGGTGTAGCGCGGGCCATAATTGGGTGGCAACTGCATCCCCAGCAGCAACACCTTGGCGCCACCGGCCTTGGACTGGTCGATCATCGACGCAAGATTTTGTTGCAATTGTGCCGGGGGCTGTCCACGCAAGCCGTCGTTGCCGCCCAACTCGATCACCACCACGTCCGGCTTATGCTCTGCAAGCGCCGCCGGCAGCCGCGCCAAGCCTCCGGCACTGGTGTCGCCGCTGATGGAGGCGTTGACCACTTTATCGTCGAAACCCTCCTGCTTGAGCCGTTGCTCCAGCAGTGCCACCCACCCTTTGCTGGTATCCAGGCCGAAACCGGCACTGATACTATCGCCAACGATCAGGACAGTACCCGCCGCTGCGTTCTGGGCCATGCACATCAGGGCCAGGCCAGCACTCAAAAACCATATTCGCATCGGATTCTCCATGGGCGCATGCATTCTCACCGCGCAGAACCTTAGCAAAGTGGTTCCCAGCGCGGAAGGTGAACTGACCATCCTGCACGAACTGAGCCTGGAACTGAACAAGGGCGATAGCCTGGCTATCGTCGGCAGCTCCGGCTCGGGAAAATCAACGCTCCTTGGCCTGCTGGCCGGGCTCGACCTGCCCAGCAGCGGTGAAGTCACCCTCGCCGGCCAGGCCCTGAGTGTCCTGGACGAAGATCAACGGGCGCGCATCCGCGCCGAACACGTCGGCTTTGTGTTCCAGTCATTCCAATTGCTCGACAGCCTCAATGCCCTGGAAAACGTCATGCTGCCCCTGGAGCTGGACGGTCGCAAAGACGCCCGCGAACGCGCCCGGCACTTGCTCGAACGGGTCGGCCTGGGCCAGCGCCTGACTCACTCGCCCCGCCAGCTCTCCGGTGGCGAGCAACAACGAGTGGCCATTGCCCGTGCATTCGCCGCCGAGCCGGACGTACTGTTTGCCGATGAACCCACCGGCAACCTCGACAGCCACACCGGCGAGCGCATCAGCGACCTGCTGTTCGAGCTCAACAAAGAGAACGGCACCACCCTGGTGCTGGTGACCCACGACGAGCGGCTAGCCCATCGCTGCCGACGCCTGATCCGCCTTGAAGCCGGCCAGATGGTCGAGCCCCTGGAGCCTTGATGGCACGTTTGCCGCTGTTGCGCCTGTTCAGCCTTGCCCTGCGCCAATTGCTGCGCGATGCCCGCGCCGGTGAATTGCGCGTCCTATTCTTCGCCCTGCTGGTGGCCGTAGCCGCCAGCACGGCCATCGGCTACTTCGGCGCACGACTCAACGGCGCGATGCTGTTGCGCGCCACCGAGTTCCTTGGCGCCGACCTGGTGCTGGAGGGCAGTTCCCCGGCCCGGCCCGAGCAGATAACCAGTGGCACGCAACTGGGCTTGGCACATGCCAGGGTGGTGGAGTTTTCCAGCGTCATCGCCACCGACAACGGTATTCAGTTATCGAGCATCAAGGCGGTCAACGAGCAGTACCCGCTGCGCGGCCAGTTGAAAAGCGCGGCCGAACCGTTCGCCGAAGACACCCCGGGCGGCGGGCCGAAATCCGGCGAAGCCTGGGTCGAGGCCCGCCTGCTGACCGCACTGGACCTGAAAGTCGGCGACAGTATCGACGTCGGCATGAAGACCCTGCGCCTGGCCCGCGTACTCACCTATGAGCCGGATCGGGCCGGCAACCTCTACAGCCTCACCCCGCGAGTGATGATCAACCTGGCCGACCTTGAGGCCACCGGCGTGGTGCAGCCGGGAAGCCGGGTCAGCTACCGCGAGTTGTGGCGTGCGCCGCCAGCCAGTGTCGCGCTGCAAACCTACCGCGACCAGATCACCCCGGGACTGGCCGCCAACCAGCGCCTGCAGGATGCGCGGGACGGCAACCAGCAGATCGGTGGTGCCGTGGGCAAGGCCGAGCGCTACCTGAACATGGCCAGTCTGGTCGCCGTGTTGCTCTCCGGCGTGGCCGTGGCCCTGTCGGCCAACCGCTTTGCCAGCCGCCGCTTCGACGCAAGTGCGCTGCTGCGCTGCCTGGGTCTGTCGCGACGGGAAACCATGCTGCTGTTCAGCCTGCAACTGACCGTCCTGGGCTTGCTGGCCAGCCTCGCCGGTGCAGCTCTGGGCTGGTTCGCCCAACTGGGCCTGTTTTACCTGTTGAACGACCTGTTGCCGGCAGACGTGCCACCCGGCGGATTGCTGCCGGCCGTCGCCGGCATCGGTACCGGCCTGGTGGCCCTGGCCGGCTTTGCCCTGCCCCCTCTGGCAGCCCTGGGCCGAGTGCCGCCGTTGCGGGTGCTGCGACGCGACTTGCTGCCGATCCCCTCCAGCACCTGGATGGTGTATGGCGCGGCGCTGTTTGCCCTGGGCCTGATCATGTGGCGCCTGAGCCTGGATCTGGTGCTGACCTTCGCCCTGCTGGGCGGCGGGGTGATCGCCGCGCTGCTGCTCGGTGGCCTGCTGCTGTTGCTCTTGCAAAGCCTGCGTCGCCTGCTGGCGCGCGCTGCCCTGCCCTGGCGCCTGGGATTGGGCCAACTGTTGCGCCACCCGCTGGCGGCGGCGGGCCAGTCCCTGGCGTTCGGCCTGATCCTGCTGTCGATGGGTTTGATCGCCCTGCTGCGTGGCGAGTTGCTGGACACCTGGCAGAACCAACTGCCCAAGGATGCCCCCAACTATTTCGCGCTTAACATCCTGCCGGCCGACAAGGACGCCTTCGGTGCCCGCCTGCTTGAACTGCAGGCACAGGCCGCGCCCTTGTATCCGGTGGTGCCGGGACGCCTGATCAGCATCAACGGCGAACCGGTGCAGGAAATTGTCAGCAAGGACTCCAGTGGCGATCGGGCGATACAGCGAGACCTGAGCCTGACCTGGGCGGCCAACCTGCCCCCTGGCAATACCCTGACATCGGGCACCTGGTGGGCGGATCAGCCGAGCGATGAAATACCGGGGGTCTCGGTCGAAGCCAAGGTCGCCGAAAGCCTCAAGCTCAAGCTCAACGACCACCTGATCTTTACCGTTGGCGGGGAAAACCGTGAAGCCCGGGTCACCAGCCTGCGGGAGATCAACTGGGACAATTTCCAACCCAACTTCTTCATGATCTTCCAGCCTGGCACCCTGAAGGACCTGCCGGCCACGTACCTGACCAGCTTCTATCTGGCCGCCGGCCATGACCAGCAGATCGTCGACCTGTCCCGGGCCTTCCCGGCCGTGACCATCCTGCAGGTCGAGGCGCTGCTGGCCCAACTGCGCAGCATCCTGGCCCAGGTCACGCTGGCCGTGGAATACGTGCTGCTGTTTGTCCTCGCGGCAGGCATGGCGGTGCTGTTCTCCGGCCTGCAGGCCACCCTGGACGAACGCATCCGCCAGGGCGCCTTGTTGCGCGCCCTGGGCGCGGAGCGCAAGTTGCTGGTCAAGGCCCGGCGTATCGAGTTCGGGCTGCTGGGCGCGGTCAGCGGGTTGCTGGCGGCACTGGGTACCGAGCTGGTGACCCTGGTGCTGTATCGCTACGCATTCGACCTGGTCTGGCACCCTCACCCATGGCTGCTGGTGCTGCCAGTGATCGGTGCAGTGCTGATCGGTGGTGCCGGGGTGTTCGGTACACGCCGCGCGCTGAACGCCAGCCCACTGGCGGTACTACGCGAAGGCTGAAACAAAAATGGCCCGCTTCCTCCTTGAGGAGCGGGCCACTCACAGTTACTTGATGTATTCGATACCTGTGATCCACCAGCACATTTCGCCATTTGGCGTCTGCACAATGGCCTCATCGTCCACTTCTTTGCGCAGCAAGGCCCTGGCCATGGGGGAGTCGATGGAGATGTAGTCCATGCGCTCATAAATCTCGTCATAACCCACGATGCGAAAACGCTTGGTCTCGCCCTGCTCGTTCTCGATATCCACCCAGGCGCCGAAAAATACCTTGCCCTCCTGCTCGGGCATGTACTCCACCACCCGCATATCTTCCAGGCGCTTGCGCAGGTAACGCACCCGGCGATCAATTTCACGCAGCAGCTTCTTGTTGTACTGGTAGTCGGCGTTCTCGCTGCGGTCTCCCAGCGAAGCAGCCCACGTCACCTTGCGCGTTGTATCAGGACGTTTTTCTCGCCACAGGTAATCGAGCTCTTTTTTCAGTGCCTCATGACCTTCTTTGGTAATCAGCTTGGTACTCAAAAGCGTCACATCCCCAGGAAATATCCATTGGTTCAAACCCCCTCTGCATCAGCCAAGGATGCATTGGCTGCCTGACGGCAATCGGCCGGGTCTGATGATAAATGAACGCCAGAAAGTAGCCAGGCCTGATTCCCCGGTCAATCGGCACCAAGCAATTTACTGGATTGCTGCTCAACATTTTCCACAGGAAACAGGGTGCCATCCAGGCGATAAAGCAGTGCCTTCAAGTCGCCCCTGAAGCCCGACAACTGCCCCAGCCCGGTCGCCAGTTGCTCAGCCTGTTGCTGGGATGCCCGGTCCTGCGCCTGTAGCCTGAACGACTCATCTTCCATCTGTTGAGCCCAGCCCTCCAGGCGGCGTTGTTCTGCCTGCTGCAACTGCGCATCCCGGGCCAGGTGCTCCTCCCGGCTATTCAACGCTTCGGCTCGCTGCTGCAAAGCAAGCTCCTGCGCGGCCAACTGTTGATTGGCCTGCTCCAATGTGGCCTTTTCCCGTAGTAGCTGGTCCCTTTGCAGTTCAAGCGCCTCCTGCTGCTGGAGCACTGCGCGTTTCTGTTGCGTCAACTCATGCGCCACACGGGCAAGATTGGTCAGCGTGGTGTCTACTTCATGCAGGGACGACTGATCCGCCGCCACGACTGGCGGGACGCCTGCGGGCGGTGCAACAGGCTGCGGCTCCGGGGCCTGCGGTGCAGGTACCTCCTGTGCCTCCGGTTCCTTCGGCGGTGGAGGCAATGGCTCAGGCAAGACGACCACTGGCTCCTCATGGGGCTCCTGCGTCATATCCTCACGATTTGCCGTACCCGGTGGCGATACCATTTTTGACGAGAAGCGAATAGACGGCACAATCAACTCGGTGCTCTCTATCGCGGGCAGACCAATGACTGAAGTGCCCAGGGTGATCACCTTCATCACCAATGCCTTCTTGATCATCAGCGAGTGGTGATCCTCCGGTCGGGCCGTCGGTAGCTTGCTGCCCTTCAGGTCAATGAAATGATAAGGCACCTGGGGCCCGGCGGCATTGCCCCCAGATGCCGTGGCAAGGGTGATGATCTGCTTGAGGACGCTCATTGCCAGTTGCAGGCTCTCCTTGGACTCGATGCTTCCAAGAAAATACCGCTCGGACTTTTTGCGCAACGCGGCGATGTAGACCCGAGAGCTTCCGGGCTCGACCTCCTCGTCCAGACTATAGACAAGAAAGTTCGAAGCAATTTGCGGTATCGCAAAACAACAGAGCAACGCACCGTTAACGGGGGAATCATGACCAGAGTGTTCAAGAACAAGAGTACGTAGAAGCATCATGAGTGTCGGACTCCATTACCGTAGTACTTCATATACACGCCATTTTTCAAATCAAAATCAACAATCCTGCAAAAAACAACGCAATTGTTTCAGCGAGTGATTTAGGCACATGTAGGACTTACCTTATTCAAGCGCTTTAGCGTTTCCAAGCGGCCCTATTGAACGTACCATTTTTTAACAAAGCTGCACCTGAAACACTTGATCAATACTTTTCATTTTCCACCCTCGGCAATTCTCAACCTGAACACACAGGCTTATTGAGCTCCCTGCATATTCAGCATGCCCCGGCAAACAACCAAGCAGAAAAGCCTAATGATCGAAATAACCAATCTAACAAAAAAAACGGGACGAGCGATTGCCATCGACAATATGACATTCAGTGTCCGCCCTGGGGAATGCCTGGGGTTGTTCGGACACGATGGCGCTGGCAAAAGCACACTACTCAAATTACTCTCAGGCGCAATTCCCGCAACTTCCGGCAATATAAAAATACATGACATAGATATCGCGACCCATCCGATAAGGGCAAAAAAAATAATAGGCTACCAGCCTGAATTCGCCCTCAGCCACGGCAATATGAAGGTAAAAAGCTTTCTGGGTTTCATGGCCGAAGTTCGCGGACTTCGTGGCCTGGAAAAGCGCAAGATGGTTGACCGCGCCATCACCCGCCTGGAACTTTGGCGAGTACTTGACTCACCTGTCGCAGCCCTTCCCCCAGGGCACCGGCGCAAAGTCGCGCTGGCCCAGGCCATCCTGCATGACCCCAAACTGCTGCTGCTCGATGAACCCACAGAGGGCCTGGACACCCTGCAAAAACAGAAGGTCGGCACCCTCATCCAGTCGTTGACCGAAGACATGACGGTCATTGTCGCCTCGCGCAACCCCGAGGAATTCTCCTGCATCTGCCAACGGGCGCTGGTCCTGGCCGAGGGCCGATTGCTCGCCGACGCCCCTGTCACCGAGTTGCAGCGTAGCTCGCGCCATTACCAGGCAATCACCCTGGCCGCCGATACCCCCCTGGACCTATTGGCGCTGGCCGTGCTTCCGGGGGTGGCTGGCATCGAAGAAGACCGGCACGCCTACGGCAGCGTGACGGTACTCGCGATGCCAGGGCAGGTCATCTATCCCCACATCAATGCCCTGGTCGCCAACCGTCGCTGGAAGATCAATACCTTGAGCCTTGAGCCGGGACGCCTGAGCGACGTCATCCACCACTTGAGCCAGGAGGCACCCAATTGAAACGTCTACCCGTGATATTCAAACGGCAACTCAACAACTACTTGTCGAGCCCGGCCACCTATTTTGGCGTCGCTATGTTTCTGATTACTAACACCACACTAGGTTTTTATGTAGGAAACTTCTTAAACGGAAATCCGACAGACCTTCACGCCTTCTTCCAGTTTCACCCCTGGCTTTATCTTTTTTTCATTCCATTTATTTCCACACTGCTCTGGTCGGATGAGCACAACGAAAATGCACGTTCCTTTACAAATACCTTGCCGGTCTCAGCCCTCGAACTGACATTGGGCAAGTTCCTGGCCGCTTGGACCGTTTGCGCACTCACACTAGCCTTGGACTTCCCACTGGTCATCATCATTAACTATCTGGCCATGGCGGACAACTCAACCATCCTCGGCCAATTCATAGGGAGTTGGTTACTGGCGGGCGCTTATCTCTCATTCTCCTGCCTTGTCTGTGTAGTGGCCTATAATCGCCTGATTATTTTCGGCATCACACTCGCATTATTATTGCTCACCAGCACTTTATCGTCAGTGCTGGACATGCTGACCCATCAGGCCCCTATCTGGGTGATCGACAGCTTGATTTCACTCAACCCGCGGGTACGGTTCAGCGCGATAGACAGTGGCCTCCTGACCCTGCATGACACGTCGTACTTCATAAGCATGATCATCGCTTTCCTCACCGCAACCACCCTAACTTTAAACTTCAGAAAAGGCTGAGAAAGGAAATCCCCATGAGGAACCTTATAAACTTCGGCGTGACGTTGAGCGTCATCGCCCTGCTTTTTCTCGCCTTCAATCTGGTATGGGTACTGAAACTGCCCAACTATCGACTGGACCTTTCAGAGAAAAAAATCCACACCCTGTCACCTTCGACCGACGCCCTGCTCGCGGCACTTGAAACCCCCATGGATTTGTATTTTTTCAATGGGAGCCATCCCCGCAAAAGTGACGCCCTGAACAACCATGGCGAGTACATTGCCCTACTGCTCAAGGCCTATGAAAGTGCGTCGAAAGGCAACGTTACGCTGCACCTGATTGATCCAGCCCCCTTTTCAGAGGACGAGTACAAGGCTGAGTTACTGGGCCTGGATAGCCAGCAAGGACTGTTTGGACTCATCGGCACCCGTGCCAACCATGAGCCGCAGAAAATCGAACGATTCGACCCCGCCCAGGCGAGTTTCCTGGAATATGAGATCAGTCGCCTGATCCACAACGTCGCCCGCGAGGAGCAACCCACCATCGGCCTGATCTACGGATTAGCCATGGACGGCAACCTGAATGGACGCACCCAGGAAGCCACGCCGCCGTGGCAGTTATTCAAGGAAATACGCAGCCAGTTCAATCTGATGACCCTGGGCAGCGACACCTCGCGCATCCCCGCTCACATCAAGACCCTGATGGTGGTCCAGCCCTCTCGGCTGCCGGAACAGGCACTTTTTGCCATTGACCAATTTGTCCTGGCAGGGGGAAAGCTGATGATGTTTGTCGACCCCTTGAACGACTCAACCGCCGACACCACCGGCCTGCAAACCCTGCTCGCCGCCTGGGGCGTGCAGATGCGGGCGAATAAGGTATTGGCGGACAACCTCTATGCAACCCCGGTGGTCGTGACCAGCGGCCAGCCGCCCGTACGTCATCCCGGGGCGCTCACCCTGCCCCGAGAAGCGATGGCGCAACAGGACGTCAGCACCTGGGGCGTTGACAGCGTGACACTGTTGAATCCAGGCACACTCGTGCCGCTGAAAAAAAGCCGCACCACATTCACCCCGCTGCTCCAGAGTTCCGGGCAGGCCAGTACATTCGATGGGGTACGCTTCACTCAACCGGACGAATTCGCCTCCATGATTGGCGAGGCCGTCAGTCGTGGCCGGCCGAATGTGATCGCAGCCCGTATCGAAGGGCCCGCCTACTCCGCATTCCCTGACGGCAGCAACGGCCAGAAGGCCACACTGCAAAAGGCGACCAATATCCATGTGGTGGTGGTCGCCGATATTGACATGCTCAGCGACCGCGTCTGGCTGGCCGCACGCAATGCCAACGGACAGAAAGCGCGGCGCCCGGGCAATGCCCGGTTTGTCTTGAATACATTGGATAACCTGGCGGCGCCCGACACCCTGAGTGCTATCAGCCCTCGTGCAAGCGACCGGCAACAGCCCGGGTTGCTGGACAGGCTGCGCCACGAGGCTGCGCAATCCTACCGAAAAAAGGCTGCCCTGATGGAGCAACGGCTGGCCCAGACGGAAAAGGAATGGCGGTTGCTGAACACGCCGTCCTCCATGCTGGAGACTCAGGCCATCTCTTCAAATACGCTGTTGCAAGCGCTAAACAAAGAGCGCCTGCGATTACGCATGGAGCTTCACACCCTGGAAAAAGAAGCCTACAAGAGCGTCCGCCGGTTGGAACTCGCTGTGGTGGTGCTCACGACGATCACCGTGCCACTGATAGTGAGCCTGCTGGGCCTGGGGATCTTTATCTCGCGTCGCCGTCGCCAACATCCACCTGCTGCAGCGTTCTACTGAACGTGGTTCTCTCAGCCTCGATTAACGCCGGGTAATCAAACCCTGGCGCGCCACGCGGGTCAGGTGGTGAATAAACTCGTTGGCATCCTCAGCGTTCGGCGCCTGGATTACCGCCAGGTCAAAGCTGTTTGTGGCAAAGCGCGCCAGGGACTCGCCATCTTCGACAAACTGGATCAGGAACGCCGAAGGTCGGCCAGTCCGCCGGGGCCAGCCATCCAGGTAACGCAGCAACGTCGGCTGGTGCTTGCCGCCAAGGAGAATTTTCGGATTGCGTTGAGTCAGGCCCGCAGTGATCGGGGCCAGGCGTACAAGAGGTCGTAGTGCATTCATCGTGTCGTGTCTCTGCCTCAAAAGTCTGCGGGCAGGTGAGAGGCAACACCGAACCAGCGCTTTAGCGGTATTTCGAAACCTGGAGCAGGCTTCTGTCGGGACTGCAGCGAGTCCCTGTGGCGCCCCGCAATTAGCTGTTTAAATCGGCGCATGCAGCATCCTAGAGAAGCCGGTGGGGCAGTGTCAAGAATCCCGTACAACGAAAAAGGCCCGCGCGGGGCGGGCCTTTAACAGGTGAGCTGCGCGATCAGTTGGCGATGGCACGGTCGGCAGACAGCTTGCCAGCACCTTCAAACAGCACCGCCACTGTGCCGCCCAGCAGTGCCAGGGCGAACTCATAGCCGTTGTTGGCCATGAACAAACCGTTGCTGATATGCACCGAGAAAATCGCCACCAGCGAGACGATGGTCAACCCCAGCGCCGCCGGGCGTGCCAGCAGGCCAATGATCAGCGCCAGGCCGGCGAAGAACTCAGTACCGCCCGACAACAATGCCATCAGGGTACCCGGGGCCAGGCCGATGCTCTCCATCCACTGCGCCGTGCCCGCCAGGCCGCCGCCGCCAAACCAGCCAAAGAGTTTTTGCGAACCGTGGGCGGCAAAAATGATACCGACAAAAATCCGCAGGACAGTCAGGCCATAGCCGGCACGGGTGGACAGGAGGTTTTTGATCATTGGGCTCATATTGCTAATCCTTTTCGATGAAGGGGGTTGGTTGGCCGCTATATTAATCAGTTTAGATAATGATAAAAGCCGAAAAAAGCGCTAATCAATATCTAATAATTAGATTATTTGCGTGAGACGATCTTGGACGTCACCGGCTCCAGGGAGTCCCGTTCCCGATCAAAGGCCAAGTAGTACTTGTTCACGCTATTAACATAGCTGACGCCGCCCATTCCGACCTGCTCCATGGCGATGCGCTCGACCTGGAAGAACCACTGATTAGGGTTCAAACCCCGGCGGCGCGCCTCGGCACGCATGCCCTGCACCCGCTCCGGCCCCATGTTGTAGGCCGCCAGGACGAACGCCATACGCTCGCGCTCGTTCAGCTTGGGGCTGGCGAAGAACTTGCGGCGAATCAATGCCAGGTAACGCGCCCCTGCCTGCACATTGCTGTCCAGGGTCTGGATATTGTTGACCCCCACCCGCTGGGCCGCCGAAGGGGTGATCTGCATCAAGCCCGTCGGCCCGCTGCCGCTTTTCGCGGCGGGGTTGAGGGACGATTCCTTGAAGGCCAGGGCCGCCAGGTTCAGCCAGTCCATGCCTTGTTCCCGGGCGTGTTTCTGCAGGACCGGGCGCAGTTTCTCCAGGCGCTGGCGATCAGCCCGCGCCAAGGGGTAGCGCACCTGATAGAGACGACGATAGATGCGCTGGAAGGCCACGTCCTGATCCGACGGAGTCTTGTAGGTTTTCAGGAAGCGGTCGATGCTCGCCCGCAGCATCGAGGCATCCTGGCGCACGAACCAGTACTCCTCGCCCGGCTCGCTGATCGCCACTTGCTTGTCGAAACGCAGCTTGGGCAGGATCTTTGACCAGCGCTCGGCAATCGGCCGCTCGACAATGGTCAGGTGGAAGATCCCCGCCTGGACCATCTCCAGCACATCTTCCACCGCCAGGCTGGGGTCTACCCATTCCACCTTGACCGGCGGCAGCTTGCGCAGTGCCAGCTTCTGATTGATCTGGTTGACCGCCTCCCCCGCTGCGCTGCCCGTGGTCAGGGCCAGGGTGCGCCCAGACAACTGCTCCAGCCGGGTAAACCGCCGCTCGCCCTTGAGGCCCACCAGCCACAGCGGCACGTCGCAGGCAATCGGATCACTGCTGCTGATCTTGTGCGCCCCCGTCGTATCCAGCAGTTCGCCGGGCGCCACCAGGTCACCTTCGCCACGGGCCAACGCCCCCAGCAACTGATCCTTGGCTTTGGGAATGATCTTGAGGTTGATTTCCTGGCCGTCGCGGGCGCGGCCGTTGAGGTAGTGTTCGAAGGCGCGCAGGCGGTGGTACTCAACACCAATCGACTGGCCCTGGACTTCACCGGAGCTGTTGCGGCTCTGGTTGACCAGCACCCGCAAGGTGCGGCTGCTGCGGATTTCTGCCAGGTCACGGACTTTGCCCGACTTGGTCACTTCCAGCGGCCCGTCCAGGCGCGCAACCGCCGCCGTGGGCAGCAGCAGCGTCAGGCACACCATAAGCAATGCCGAGGGTCGGATCATCCGCTCTCCGGAAAGAACAAGGCCCCATGCACCGCGAAAAACGCCGCATTGGGGGACAGAAACAGAGCGCCAGAGGCGCAGACTTTGGGCGCAAGGGTGGCACAGCAGCAGGCCTTCGGCCAACCACGGTGTGACTTGCGACGTTCAAAGACAGCGATAACTCGTTGTAGTTCTTGGCTTTTCTTATAAATCTACAGCTCTGATAGACTTTCCGGCCGCAGGCGGAGATAGCACCATGCAACTCATTGATATTGGCGTCAACCTGACCAACTCCAGTTTCGACGACAAACACCAGGCCGTGCTCGACCGCGCCTATGCTGCCGGCGTGGGCCAATTGGTCGTCACCGGCACCAGCGTGCAAGGCAGCGAACAGGCCCTGGAGCTGTGCCAGCGTTGGGACGAAAGCGCCCGACGGCTGTTCTCCACCGCCGGTATCCACCCCCATAGCGCCAGCGATTGGAACGCCGACAGCGCCCGGCAACTGCGCGACCTGCTCAGCCAGGAGCGGGTACGTGCCGTGGGTGAATGCGGGCTGGACTTCAACCGTGACTTCTCGCCCCGCCCCCAGCAGGAAAAGGTCCTCGAAGCCCACCTGGCACTGGCCGTCGAATTGCAACTGCCAGTGTTTCTCCATGAACGGGACGCCAACCAGCGCCTGCTGGAGATCCTGCGCGATTACCGCGATCAACTGCCCGCCGCCGTGGTGCACTGCTTCACCGGCGAACAACGCGCGCTGTTCAGTTATCTCGATCTGGACCTGCATATCGGCATCACCGGCTGGATCTGTGACGAACGGCGTGGCACGCACCTGCACCCACTGGTCAGGGAAATCCCCCGGGGCCGCTTGATGCTGGAAAGCGATGCGCCCTACCTGCTGCCACGCACCCTGCGCCCCAAACCGAAGAACGGGCGCAATGAGCCGGCCTATCTGCCGGAAGTCTTGCGCGAAGTGGCCCTGCACCGAGAAGAAAGCCTGGAAGACCTGGCCCAGCACAGCACCGCCTGCGCCCGTGCGTTTTTCGGCCTGCCTGTGCCGGATTGACGCGGTGCATTGACCCATATCAACACCCCTTTTCCGGATAGCGGCACAATACTGGCACCTTGCCAATACTGTTTCCGCTATCAGAGAAAACCTTCCATGGGTGCCTGGCTTAGCAATATCTCGCTGAAGTACAAATTCTGGGCCGTGAATGCGGTCGCCTTCATCACCACGCTGCTGCTGGTGCTGTATGCCGTGCAGCTTGAACAACAGGCCCGCAGCCATGCCGCCCAAGCCTCGGCACAAGCCCAGGGCCGCTTGCTCAGCGCCTGGCCGGCCGGGCAGCCGCTGCCCCAGGGCGAGCACTGGCTGGCGTTTGCCCGGGGCCAGGCGCCCCAGTTGGCGGACCAGGACCTCTCAGCCCTGAGCGAAGCCAACGGTTGGGTCGAGTTCAATCATATGCCGCTGTTCGGCGAAAACCCGTTGCTGGGCGCCGAAGTCATCTCCCGCGCCGGTGGCCAACAAGTCGCCGTGCTGGCCTATGCGCCGAGCCTGAGCCAGGTGTTTACCGAGCGCTTTACCAACTACGCGGTGGCGGTGCTGATCCTGATGCTCGCCATGCTCTGTGCCTCGCAACTGTTGATCCGCTTTTTGCTCGCCCAACTCAACACCTTGAAAGACGTGATGCTGCACGTAGAGAAAACCGGCGACCTCTCGGCCCGCGTGCCCCTGGCATGCAAGGACGAGGTCGGGCAGATGGCCAGTGCGTTCAACGCCATGCAGGCCGGCTACCAGCGGGTGGTCAGTACGGTAGCGCGCACCGCCAAACTGTTGGATGACGGCGCCGCACGCCTGGCCAGCAGCATGAATGAGGTGCAGCACGGCATGCTCGGCCAGCAAAGCGAGACCGACCAGGCGGCCACCGCGATCAATGAAATGACCGCCACCGTGTATCACATCGCCCAACACGCCGGCGCCACTCGCGACTTGTCCCAGACCGCCGACACCTTGGCCGGCAGCGGTCAGGAAGTAGTAACCCGGGTTCAGCGCTCGATTGCCGGATTGTCCACCGGTGTGCAGCAAACCGCAGAAATGATCCAGAAGCTGGCCGAGGACAGCCAGAAAATCAATGGCGTGGTCGGCGTGATCCACAGCATTGCCGAACAGACCAACCTGCTGGCTCTCAACGCCGCCATCGAAGCGGCACGCGCCGGGGAAATGGGGCGCGGCTTTGCGGTGGTGGCCGACGAAGTGCGCAACCTGGCCAAGCGCGTGCAAAGCTCCACCGATGAAATCACCCGCATGGTCTCGGCCTTGCAGGCCGGCACCCGGGATGCGGTGGACTTTATGCAGGAAAGCTCGTTCAAGGCCGACAACTGTGTGCAGCAGGCCCAGGAAGCCGGCGCTTCACTGGCCGAAATCACCAGCGCCGTGGCGCAGATGCGCGAGAGCAACACGCAGATTGCGGTGGCTGCCGAGCAGCAGAGCCATGTGGCCGAGGAGATGAACCGCGCGGTGGTGAGTATTCGCGATGTCACGGAAAACACCGTGCAACAGACCGTGGATTCGGCGACCACCAGCAATGAACTGGCAACCCTGGCCGGCGAGTTGAGCAAGGCCATCGGCCAACTCAAACTGTGACGGTTGCCCACCGATCCGCCAGCGCCTGCCGCTGGCGGATCCATCAAAACGCTATAACCCCCATAGCCAACCCCAATTCGCCGCCCCTGCCCGCCCGACCTAAACTCTGTCCATCGAGTTTCAATGGACAGAGGATTTATCATCATGGGCAAACGTCACCCCAATCTCCCGGCCTGGCAATGGCGCGCCTACCCGCAGAATCATCAGCACCCGACCAACCTGGTGTTGCACCTGATTGCCGTGCCGCTGTTCATCGTCGGGTTTCTGCTGATTGTGTCCGGCGTGTTCAGCCTGAGCCTGGCCAGTTTCGCCATCGGTGTGGTCGGCGTACTCGCCGGCCTGGCGCTGCAACGCCACGGCCATAGCCTGGAAGCCCAGGCCAGCGAGCCGTTCAGTGATCGTAAAGATGCAGTGCAGCGCCTGGTGGTCGAGCAGTTCGTAACCTTTCCGCGTTTTGTCCTCAGCGGTGGCTGGTGGCAGGCCTGGCGTCAGCGCCACCGCCACTGAGGCCGGGTCAGGCGAAGACCACCACGGTCTGGCGGCTGATAGCGATCAACTGGCCGCCAGGCCCCCACAACATCGCGGCAGCATGGCCGTAACCGTCGCGGGCATGCTCGATCTGGACGTGATACTGGCACCAGTCCAGGGTCGTCAACTGTGCCAAGGGCTGGATGAATTCGATGGTCCAGGTCAGGGTGCTGCCGGGTGCCGGCTTCTTCAGGTGCGGTAAAAGCGCCGGCGGCCAGGCATCCACCAGCGCGAGGATATGGGCTTCGGTCAAAGGCTCTTCTTTCACATCCCCCCGCAAGCGCACCCAGCCGCCCATTTCCCGGGATTTATTGCCGGTGAACGGCAAGCCACCGACGCTCCAGCGCATCGCCAAGTGGCGCATGAACTCAGGCGTCACGCCTTTGATATAGGGCAGTTCCTGGCACTCGTCCCAATGTTTGAAAGTCGGCGCGGGCAAGGCCGGCACGTCGATCTCTGAAGGCCGCGATGCGCCGAAGCTGGCCTGGGCCAGGGTCATCACTTCACCGTCCTGCACCACCCGCCCCAGCAACTGGCTGACGGCCTTGCCTTCGCGCAGTACTTCGACTTGATAACGGGCGGATACGTCGGGCGCCACGGGCCCGACAAACGTCACGGCCAACGAACGCAATGGGCGATCAGCCGGCACCTGGGCGCGCAACGCTTCGTATTGCAAGGCGGCAACCAGCCCGCCAAACGTGGCGCGACCCTGGGCCCACTCGGCCGGAATAGACACGTCCAACGGGTTGTTACGGGCAGCGTCGAGCAAATCACTAAAGCGCATGGCGACCTCACATCAAGAAAACCGATGAGCGATCTTAACCAGCGCGCCAGCCCGGTACAGCACTTATTCCGGCCAAATACCCAGACAGATAAGCCGCAGGCTCAGAAACAATCCGCCGCCAACTTGTCGAGTACCCGATCGGCTTTGCCTTCAGCTTCGGCCATGGTCCGATGCCAGACTGCAACGCAAGGTTGCAAGTCTGCCTGGAGCCTGGCTTGCGCCAACCATTGCCAGCAGTCGTGCCAATCTCCCAGGGCGCCTTGGGCGGACTTGAGACGGGACATGGCCTTGGCCGGTACCTGGCCCAATTGCGGGTAGGCCTCGGCCGCGTAGCGCACGCGCTTGATCAACAAACGCAGGCGATGGCGGTCGTGGTCGGGATCGTGCAACGCCACCTCGAGAGCCTGCCATTGTTTGCCCAGGCGTTTTTCGATACGGGCGCGCAGGCGCTTGAGTAGTTTTTGATGCTGGGAGGCGCGGATAAATCGCGGAAAGGCGGCCATGATCTGCAACAGCTGCGCCAATTCCGCGCTCTGGGCCACCTGCCGATAAGTCTGCGGCTGCTGGCGCAGACGCCGGGCCGCCGCTTCGTGATGGCCATGTTGCTGCAGGTAGGCCGCCAGCACTTCGCGGTCGCGCAGCGGCGTGGTCAATTGGCCGACCGCGCTGGCGGCGGCCTCCAATTGCTCGACGCCGGGCAGCCCGCGCAAAGGGCGCAACAGGCTGCGCAGGCGGCGCACGGTGGTGCGCAGGTCGTGCAGCGCCTCGTCATCGGTCACCGCCGCCAGGCGCGCCTGACAACTCAACAATCCGACTTCCAGGCCGATGACCTGGGCGACTAACTGATCCACCAACGCCGACATGCTGTTTCCCCTGTCAAACAACCGCCATACACCCGCACAAAACAGGCGCCTGGGACCACCTTAACCACTCCAACAACGCGTTACGCTGACGCGGATCAACGGCCCGCGCGCGACTCACGAATATAGAAACGGGCTTTTTCCGCTTTGCTGGCACAGCCTTCGAACGCTTCGAATTGCTGCTGGGTCTTGGCGCCAGTCAGCAACGACAGGGCCTTGGAATAGCTGACCGTACCGGCAAAACCTTCGGCCTTGGCCAGGTCCAGCTCGTGCCAGGCGGCATCCAGCTGGCTGCCGCAGCTATCACGATAGGCCGTTTTGCCGGCACAACCGGCCAGAGCCAACACAATCACAGGCAAACACATCCAGGCTTTCATCAATGACACCTCAAGAAAAGAAAACAGTCGTGGGATGTAGACGTTGCCTACATCGAAAAGTGCCTTATCACACAGCCTGAAATGCCCAGTGCTGATAGCCAAAGCATACCCGAGCAAATAGCTCGGCTTACGAAAATTATCGTTCTGCTCCGCTAGGATTGAAGCAGCCCCCTGCTTGGGTGCATTGTGGACAGCTGTTTTACGAAGGATCCAGTCATGAAAAAACGCGTTGCATTGGTCCTGGGCTCAGGCGGAGCAAGGGGTTACGCCCATATCGGGGTGATCGAAGAGATCGAAAAACGCGGCTATGAAATCGCCTGTATCGCCGGCTGCTCCATGGGAGCAGTGGTGGGCGGGATCTATGCTGCGGGTAAACTGCAGGACTACCGGAACTGGATCGAAAGCCTGGACTATCTGGACGTGCTGCGCCTGGTGGATGTGAGCTTTCGCCTGGGGGCGATACGCGGCGAAAAAGTCTTCGGGCAGATCCGCAAGATCGTCGGCGAGATCAATATCGAAGACCTGCGCATTCCCTACACGGCGGTCGCCACCGACCTGACCAACCAGCAGGAAATCTGGTTCCAGGAAGGCTGCCTGCACCAGGCGATGCGCGCCTCGGCAGCGATCCCCAGCCTGTTCACCCCGGTGATGCAAGGCAACCGCATGCTGGTGGATGGCGGCCTGCTCAACCCGCTGCCTATCGTGCCGGTGGTGTCGAGTCATTGCGACCTGATCATTGCGGTCAACCTCAACGCCACCAACCAGAAACACTACACCCTGCCGGTAATCCAGCGCCCGCCGGCGTTCAAGAGCCGCTTCGACAACCTGGTACGTTCACTGGGTTCCCATCTGCCGTTTCGGCGCAAGCAGGCCGAACAATTATTGTTGCTGGAACAGGAAGCGCTGCAGGCGCAGGCCGCCGATATCAACCCCTGGCTCGAAGGCGCCGAGCCGGAAGCCCAGCAACCGGCCGCAGCCCCGGAAACCGCTGGCGCCCCCAAGTCGGCAACCGGTTCGTTCATCATCGACAACGTCGGGCCGGCGTCGCTGCTGGATTTGATCAACCAGAGTTTCGAGGTGATGCAGACGTCGTTGGCCCAGTACAAAATTGCCGGCTACCCGCCGGATGTGCTGATCAATGTGCCCAAGCGCGTGTGCCGGTTCTTCGAGTTCTACAAGGCGCCGGAATTGATCGCGCTGGGGCGGGAGATTGCCAGTGATACGCTGGATCGGTATGAGAGTGAGCAGAGTTGAGATCTTCGCTGGGGCTTGAGGCCCTATCGCGGCATAGGTATCTACACAGCTCTTTTCTCTGGTGCTTGTTGGGTTTGTGTACATATCCGTTGCTGCGGTCATGGCGGCTATTGGTTCCGCCCTTACGGCGGGTCACTTTTGGAAAAGAGCCCGGAGTGCCGGCCCAGCCAAAAGTAACCAAAAGGGCTCTTACCCCACCACTCGGCACCTCGCCTAGGCTCGGTGTGCCCGTCATCCGACATTGATTTGGGGGGCAGCGTGGTTTAACGGGACGCCTAAGATCAAAATCACAAGCAAAGCGAGGCGGCCTGACAGCCGACCTGATCGCCGAAGCGTGCGCGTACCCTTGTGGGAGCTGGCTTGCCTGCGATGACGGTGTCTCAGCCAATACATTTATCGACTGATACACCGTCATCGCAGGCAAGCCAGCTCCCACAGGGGGAATGGAGCTTCGCGCCCCGGCTTTGGCATTGCTGTTGCTCTGCTTTTGATCTGGCTTTTGATCTTGATCTCAGGCGCCCCGTTAAACCACGATGGCCGCAGGCAGGTATTGCGCAGTGGGCACCCCGGCATGGATGCCGGGGTAGCCGCGACACGGCCAGGGATGGCCGATCGCGGCGGGCCCACGGAGCAATGCCTGACTGCGGGCATGCCGAGCCTAGGCGAGGCACCGAGTGGTGGGGCAAGAGTGTTTTGCTTACTTTTGCGCTCTACAAAAGTGAGCCGCCGTAAGGGCGGAACCAATAGCCGCCGTAACCGCAAAAACGGATATGACACAACCCCAAGAACCACGAAAGAGTTGTGTAGATACCTATGCCGCGATGCCGCCGGCCCAGCAACCACAATCCCTCAGCCCTCAGCAGCCCCCAACAACCGATACCCCACCCCCGCCTCGGTCACGATAAAACGCGGCTGGGTCGGGTCATCCGCCAGCTTCTGGCGCAAGTGCCCCACCACAATCCGCAGGTAGTGGCTGTCTTCGGTATGGGTCGGGCCCCAGATATCCTTGAGCAACTGCTGCTGGGTAATCACCCGCCCAGGGTGGCGCGCCAGTTGCGCCAGCACCGCGTATTCCTTGCGGGTCAGGGCCACGTCGACACCCTCCAGCAGCACCCGCCGATAAGCCAGGTCGACCATCAGCGGGCCAAACTGCAGGGCGGCCTGCTGCGCCTCGCCGGTGGGCGCCTGGCGCAACAGCGCGCGCACCCGGGCGAGAAACTCCTGGATGCCAAACGGCTTGGTCACGTAGTCGTTGGCCCCACCGTCCAACGCCTGGACCTTCTGCCCTTCGCCGGCACGTACCGACAACACCAGCACCGGGGCCGTCGACCATTCGCGCAACTCGCGCAGCACCTGTTGGCCGTCCATGTCCGGCAGGCCCAGGTCCAGCACCAGCAGGTCCGGCTTGCTCAAGGCCGCCTGGGCCAGCCCTTCGGCGCCGGTCCCGGCCTCGATTACTTTGTAGCCCTGGGAGGCCAGGCTGATGCGCAAGAACTTGCGGATCTGCGGCTCGTCATCAATGACCAAAATCGTCGCAGTCTGATTCATGGTGTTCCATCACAATCACTGAAAAAAGTTAAGAGTAGCGCACTGCGTCTCACGCTTCACTGTCCGGGCTCGGCTGGGTCTGCAACGGCAGGAACAGGGTGATGCACGTGCCCCGCCCGTCTATGCCCTCGGTCACGCTGATATGCCCGCCGTGGGCGCCGACCATGCCCTGGCAGATTGCCAGGCCGAGCCCGGTGCCCTGCCCGCCCCGGTCGCCCCGTGCGGCGGTGTAGAACATATCGAAAATCTTCGCCCGCTCTTCCTCGGGAATACCCGGACCTTCATCACTGACCGAAAAAAACACCGCCTGTTCGGCGACGCCAGCACGCAGTTGCAAGCGGCCATGGGGCGGTGAAAAACGCGCGGCGTTTTCCAGCACATTGACCAACGCCTGCTCGATCAAGGCAGCATGCACATACAGCAATGGCAACTCCGGCGGAACATCGGTACTCACCTGCAACGGCGCCAGCACGGCACGCAAACGGCCGAGGGAGCTGCCGACGATATCGCCGGGCGACACCCAGTCCCGCGCCAGCTTCAAGGCACCATGGCCGAGGCGGGTCATGTCCAGCAGGTTCTGGATATAGCGGTCCAGGCGCTCGGCTTCATCGCGGGTGCCTTCCAGCAACTCGCGGCGATCTTCCAGGGGAATGGCTTCGCCCAGGGCCAACAGGCTGTCGATGCTGCCGCGCATGGAGGTCAGCGGCGTGCGCAAGTCATGGGACACCGAGGCCAGCAAGGCACTGCGCAGTTGCTCGGTCTCGCCATGCAAACGGGCGGCCTCCAGGTTCTGCGCCAACTGGGCGCGGGCCAGGGCCTGGGCCAATGGCTGGCTCAAGGCCGTGAGCAGGCGCCGACGTTGGCCACTGAGCTCCAGGCCAGCCTTGGGGCTGACGCCGAGCAGGCCCAGCGGACCGTTTTCAGCAGACAACGGCCACCACCACCAACGCCCAAACGGTAAGGTTCCGGTGCCCATGCCCGCCGGCTGGTCGTGCTGCCAGGCCCAGTCGGCGGCGGCGCGCTCGGCCTCGGTAAAGGTGAGCGGCCCGCCGGTCTCGACCGTCCAGTCACCGGGCCCGTCGCGATTGACCAGGCACAACTGCAAATCGCTCCAGCCCTGCAGATGATGGGCCGCCGCGCTGATCACCGCCTGGCGATCAGTGGCAGCGGTGAGTTTGCGCGACAGGTCGAGCAGTTCGCTGGTTTCTTCCTGGGTGTCGCGCAGGGCCTGCAATTGCCGACGCTGGCGGGCGGCGAGGTTGCCGGTCAGTGCCGCCATCAGCAGGAAGAACAGCAAGGTCAGCACATCTTCTTCACGCTGGATAGCGAAGGAGAAATTCGGCGGAATAAACAAAAAGTCATAGGTCAGGAACGACAGCGCAGCGCAGGCCAATGCCGGCCCCAGGCTGCTGCGCACCGCCACCAGCAGCACTGCGGCGAGGAACACCAGAGAGATGTTGGGCAGCGGCAGAATACTCGACACCGCCCACGCCAACGCACTGGCCAGCACCGTTGCCAGCAGCGCCAGGGCGTAATCGAACCACACCAGGCCACGCACATCGGGCAAACGCGGCGCGGCGGGTGTTCCATCGCTGTCGAGGATATTGATTTCCAGGCCCCGGGCATTGCGCAACAAACGCGCCGCCAGGCCGCCACCGAACAGTCGGCGCCGCCAGCGCGGGCGCGACTGCCCCACCAGCACCAGGCTGGCACGGCGCTCGGCAGCATGCTGGATCAGGGTCTTGGCCACCTCGCCGGCACGCAGCAACACCACTTCGCCACCCAGACGCTCGGCCAGTTGCTGGGCATTTTGCAGCCTCAACCGAGACTGTTCGTCACGCACTCGGCCGTTGTCCACATGCACCATGCTCCAGGGCAGATGCCGGCGCTGCGCCACACGGCTGGCGTGACGCACCAGGCGTTCGGCCTCGGCGTCCCCATCCACCCCCACCAGCAAGCGCCCGCGCACGGCGGGCGCGGCCTGGCCCAATTGCCGGTAGCCCTGGGCCAGATCGTCATCGACGTGCGCGGCGGCAGTCTGCATCGCCAACTCGCGCAGGGCCATGAGGTTGGTCTGGGTAAAGAATGCATCGATGGCCGCGCGCGCCTGCTCCGGCACATAGACCTTGCCGTCGCGCAGGCGCTCCAGCAGCTCGCGGGACGGCAGGTCGATCAGCAGTAACTCATCGGCTTCCTGCAAGACCCAGTCCGGCAGGGTTTCGCGTACCTGCACGCCGGTGATGCCACGTACCTGATCGTTGAGGCTTTCCAGATGCTGGACGTTGACCGTGGTGAACACGTTGATGCCGGCGGAGAGCAGCTCCTGGATGTCCTGCCAGCGCTTTTCGTGGCGGCTGCCGGGGGCGTTGCTGTGGGCCAGTTCGTCCACCAGCACCAGCTTGGGCTTGGTGGCGAGCAAGCCGTCGAGGTCCATTTCTTCGAGCATCACCCCACGGTATTCCGAGCGCAGCAGCGGCTGCTGGGGCAAGCCACTGAGCAAGGCCTCGGTCTCGGCGCGGCCATGGGTCTCGACCACCCCGGCCACCACTTTGACGCCCTGGCGCAACTGGGTGTGGGCGGCCTGGAGCATGGCGTAGGTCTTGCCCACGCCCGGTGCGGCACCGAGGAATACCTTGAGCCGGCCACGGCCGTGCTTGGGTAGGTCGGCTAGGAGGGCGTCGGCGCGGCCGGAGTCACTCATGGGGCAGTCTTCTTTCAGTTAGGGATGTTGGGTACATACAGCCGCCATCGCCGGCAAGTCAGTTCCCACATCCGGAATGCATTCCAAGTGTGGGAGCGGGCTTGCCCGCGATGGCGGCGCAACGGTCTACAACTTTTCCAGCGCCATATTCAGCGCCAGTACATTCACCACCGGCGGCCCCACCAGCGGCTGTTCGATATGCTCATCCATCAAGCGCTCCAGGGTCGACACCGGCAACTGACGTGCCGCCGCCACCCGCGCCAGTTGATAGGCAATTGCCTGCGGTGGCAAGTGTGGATCAAGACCGCTGCCGGAGGTAGTCAAGAGTGCCAGGGGCACCGGGCCCTGGCCGGGGCCCTGAATTTTCGCGGCGTCGTCAAACACCCGCGTTGCCAGCGCCGGGTTGCTCGGGCCGAGGTTGCTGGCACTGCTGGACACGGTGGCAAACGCACCCGCCGAAGGCCGCGAGTGGAACCAGCGCTCGCCGGTAAATTCCTGGGCAATCAGGCTGGAACCGCGCACCTTGCCTTCGGCGTCACGCACCAGGCTGCCATTGGCCTGGTCGGGAAAGGCCACCTGGGCGACGCCGGTCACTACCAACGGATAGGCCACGCCCGTGATCAGGGTCATCAATACCAACAGGCTCAAGGCCGGACGGATCATGCTGGACATTTCATCTTCCTCAATTGATTCGTGACCTGTAGGAGCCAGCTCCTACAGGGTTGGGTCAGACCAGGTGCAGCGCTGTCAGCAGCATGTCGATCGCCTTGATCCCGGCGAACGGCACCACAAGCCCGCCCACGCCATAGATCAACAGGTTGCGTCGCAGCAGTGCCGCCGCACTCGCCGCCTGCACCCGCACACCGCGCAGGGCCAGGGGGATCAACACCACGATGATCAGCGCGTTGAACACAATCGCCGAAAGGATCGCGCTCTGCGGGCTGTTCAGGTGCATCACGTTAAGCACCCCCAGTTGCGGGTAGATCGAGGCAAACAGCGCCGGCAGGATGGCGAAGTACTTGGCCACGTCGTTGGCAATCGAAAAGGTGGTCAGCGCACCACGGGTCACCAGCAATTCCTTGCCGACCTGCACCACGTCCAGCAGCTTGGTCGGGTCGCTGTCGAGGTCGACCATGTTCGCCGCTTCGCGCGCCGCCTGGGTGCCGTCATTCATGGCCATGCCCACGTCCGCCTGGGCCAGGGCCGGGGCGTCGTTGGCACCGTCGCCACACATGGCCACCAGGCGCCCGTCGTTCTGCTCGTGGCGGATGCGCGCCAGTTTCTTCTCCGGCGTGGCTTCCGCCAGCACATCATCCACACCCGCTTCGGCGGCAATCGCGGCGGCGGTCAATGGGTTATCGCCGGTCACCATCACCGTGCGGATCCCCAGCTTGCGCAGCTCGGCAAAGCGCTCACGAATACCCGGCTTGACCACGTCCTTGAGGTGGATCGCGCCGAGCAATTTACCGTCGGCACACACCAGCAACGGAGTGCCGCCGCTCTGGGCGATCTTGTCGATTTCCCGGGACAACGCGGGCAACAGGTCTTGGCGTTGCAGACCGATAAACGCCAGCAGCGAATCGACAGCGCCTTTACGGTAGACGCGGCCCTGGTAATCCACCCCGGACAAACGCGTTTCGGCGCTGAACGGCACGCCGGTCAGCTCTTGCACAGAGGGCTCGGTGTACGGATGCGAGGCGCGCAGGTATTCGACGATGGATTTGCCTTCTGCCGTATCGTCGGCCAGCGAGGCCAGCAGCGCGCCTTCGGCCAATTCCTTGCCATTGACGCCGGGCGCGGCATAGATGCCTGCACAGCGCCGGTTACCGAAGGTGATGGTGCCGGTCTTGTCCAGCAACAGCACATGCACGTCCCCCGCCGCTTCCACGGCGCGCCCGGACTTGGCGATCACGTTGAGGCGCACCAGGCGGTCCATGCCGGCGATGCCGATGGCCGACAACAGGCCACCGATGGTGGTGGGAATCAGCGTGACCAGCAGCGCCACCAGGAACACCAGGGGCAGGCTGCCATTGGCGAAGTGGGCGAAGGGCTGCAAGGTCACGACCACCAGCAGGAAGATCATGGTCAAGCCGATCAGCAGGATATCCAGCGCCACTTCGTTGGGGGTTTTCTGGCGTTTGGCGCCTTCCACCAAAGCGATCATGCGGTCCAGTGTCGATTCACCAGGGTTGGCGGTGATGCGAATCACCAGCCAGTCCGAGACCAGCCGGGTATTGCCGGTGACGGCCGAGCGGTCGCCGCCGGATTCGCGGATCACTGGTGCGGATTCACCGGTAATCGCCGCTTCATTGACCGCCGCAATACCCTCGATGACTTCGCCGTCGCCAGGGATCATTTCCCCGGCCGCAACCCGCACCACATCGCCTTTGCGCAGGCTGGTGGCGGGCACTACCGTAAAGCTGCCGTCTGCCTCCTGGCGTCGTGCACTCAGGCCTTCACTGCCAGCCTTGAGGCTGTCGGCACGGGCCTTGCCACGGCCCTCGGCCAAGGCTTCGGCGAAGTTGGCGAACAGCACGGTGAACCACAGCCACAGGGCAATCTGCACCGCGACAAAGGTCGGCACGCTGCTGTCCGGCACCAGGCACAGCACGGTGGTGAGGATCGCGGTCAGCTCGACCACCAGCATCACCGGCGAACGCTTCAACTGGCGCGGGTCCAGCTTGACGAACGCCTGGATCAGCGCCGGGCGCCACAGGGCCGAGATCGCGGTCTTGGCCGACTCCTGAGTCTTGACCGGAGCAGCATTGTTTACAGGCATATTCATGTTCATACCCCTTAGAAGCCCATGCTCAGGTGTTCAGCGATAGGGCCCAGTGCCAGCGCCGGCAGGAAGGTCAGGCCGCCCACCAGCAAAATGGTCACGGTCAACAACGTCACGAACAACGGGCCGTGGGTCGGGAAACTGTCCTGGCCAATCGGTGCGCTTTTCTTCATCGCCAGGCTGCCGGCGAGGGCCAGGATCGGGAGGATGTAGCCGAAGCGCCCGATCAACATGCCCAAGCCCAGCATCAGGTTATGAAACGGGGTATTGGCGCCCAGGCCACCAAAGGCCGAACCGTTGTTGGCACTGGCCGAGGTGTAGCCATAGAGCAACTGGCTGAAGCCGTGGGGGCCGGGGTTGCTGATGGTTGCAGCAGTGGCCGGCACGCTGGCGGCAATCGCGCCGAGCACCAGTACGCCTACGGGCATCACCAACAGGGTCACCACCAGCAGTTGCACTTCCCGGGCCTGGAGTTTCTTGCCGAGGTATTCCGGGGTGCGGCCGATCATCAAGCCGGCGAGGAACACCGCGATCAGCACGTTGAGCAGCATGCCGTACATACCGGCACCGACGCCGCCGAAGATCACTTCGCCGACCATCATATTGACCAGCGCCACCATCCCGCTCAGGGGGTTGAGGCTGTCTTGCATGCCGTTGACCGAACCGTTGGACGCCGCCGTGGTGGTCACCGACCACAACACGGTGCCGGTGGTGCCGAAACGCATTTCCTTGCCTTCCAGGGGCGCAGTCTGCTCGACCGCCGGGTTGTTCAGGGTCGGGTTGGGCTGGTACTCGGACCACAGCGACACCGAACCGCCAATCAGGAACAGCGCGAGCATGCAGCCGAGAATCGCCCGGCTCTGGCGCAGGTCCTTGACGTAGTGGCCGAAGGTGAACACCAGCGCCACCGGAATCAGGATGATCGCCGCCACTTCAAACAGGTTGGCCCAGGCGGTCGGGTCTTCGAACGGATGCGCCGAGTTGACCCCGAAGAAGCCACCGCCGTTGGTCCCCAGTTGCTTGATCGCAATCTGGCTGGCCGCCGGGCCGAGTGGGATCACCTGATCGACGCCCTGCATCGTCAGCGCGCTGACGTAGTGAGCGAAGGTTTGCGGCACGCCCTGCCAGACCAGAAACAGCGCCAGCACCAGGCACAATGGCAGCAAGCCATAGAGGGTGGCGCGGGTCATATCCACCCAGAAATTGCCCAGGGTGCTGGCGGACTTGCGACCAATCCCACGGCAAAGGGCGACAAGCACCGCAAGGCCAGTGGCCGCACTGACAAAGTTCTGCACGGTCAGGCCGACCATCTGGCTCAGGTAGCTGAGGCTGGCTTCACCGCTGTAGGACTGCCAGTTGGTGTTGGTCATGAAACTGACGGCGGTATTGAACGCCTGCGTCCATTCCTGCCCAGGCAACTGCTGCGGGTTGAGCGGCAGGTAGTCCTGGAACAATAGGATCGCAAACAACAACAAAAAGCCCGCCAGGTTGAAGGCCAGCAGGGCCAGGGTGTACTTTTGCCAACTTTGTTCTTGTTGTGCATCGACCCCGGCCACGCGATAACACACGCGCTCGACCGGCCCGAACACTGGCGTAAGCCAAGTGCGCTGCCCTTCCATCACCTTGTAGTAGAACCGCCCCAGAAATGGCGCTGGAACCAGCACCACGGCGAAGAAGGCGATGATCAGCCAATAGTCATAACTGTGCATAGCCGCTCCTAGCCCCGATCCGCGCGCAACAGCGCAACCAGCAGATAAATGAATAGCGCCACGGCCAGTAGCAGTGACACCCCATCCAGAACACTCATGGAAGTTTCTCCGTCAGACGGCGACTGCCGCGTATGGAGGTATTGTCCGCAGGAGGGGTGTAAAGGAACGAGGGCGAGGGGGTGGAGGGGGCGTAAAGATGGCGTAAAGAGTGGGTTGGACGTGAGGTTTTTGGGGCTGTTGAGGCCGCTATCGCGGGCAAGCCCGGCTCCCACAGTTGACCGGGTGCATCCTTTGGAATACGGCTAAATGCGGCAGCCGGGCTTGCCCGCAATAGCATCAGCCCATCCGCCGCCGCCCTACCCTGGTGCACGGAATTACGGTCGCAAACAACAAACTATCTCCCGGGCGACAGTTCCTGCCCTTTACGACGCCCTTTTCCAAGCTGGCATGGCCGCTGCAATGTCCTGAAACATTCCAAACCGTTCTGGGAGCAGCGCAATGAACACCCAACTCAAGCCCACCTTGGGCACCTTGCATCTGTGGGGCATCGCCGTGGGGCTGGTGATCTCCGGCGAATACTTTGGCTGGAGCTATGGCTGGGGCGTGGCCGGGACGCTGGGCTTTTTGGTGACGTCATTGATGGTCGCTGCCATGTACACCTGTTTCATCTTCAGCTTCACCGAACTGACCACCGCAATTCCCCATGCCGGCGGGCCGTTTGCCTACAGCCGGCGGGCGTTCGGCGAGAAAGGCGGGCTGATCGCCGGGCTGGCCACCTTGATCGAGTTCGTCTTCGCGCCTCCGGCGATTGCCCTGGCCATCGGCGCCTACCTGAATGTGCAATTCCCCGCACTCGACCCGAAACACGCAGCGGTCGGGGCCTACTTTGTGTTCATGGGCTTGAATATTCTCGGGGTGAAACTGGCCGCGACCTTCGAGCTGGTGGTGTGCGTGCTGGCCGTGGCCGAACTGTTGGTCTTTATGGGCGTGGTGGCACCGGCATTCAGCTTCAGCAACTTCGCCCTCAACGGCTGGGCGGGTGCCGACACCTTTGGCGCGCCGGCGATAGCCGGGATTTTTGCCGCGATCCCCTTCGCCATCTGGTTCTTCCTCGCCATCGAAGGCGCCGCCATGGCCGCCGAAGAAGCCAAGGACCCCAAGCGCACGATTCCCAAGGCTTATATCAGCGGCATCCTGACCCTGGTGTTTTTGGCCATGGGTGTAATGTTCTTTGCCGGCGGCGTGGGCGACTGGCGCACCCTGTCGAACATCAACGACCCCTTGCCCCAGGCAATGAAAACCGTGGTAGGTGAAAGCTCCGGCTGGCTGCACATGCTGGTGTGGATCGGCCTGTTTGGCCTGGTGGCCAGCTTCCACGGCATCATCCTCGGCTACTCGCGCCAGTTCTTCGCCCTGGCCCGCGCCGGCTACCTGCCCTCCTCCCTGGCCAAGCTGTCACGCTTCCAGACACCCCACCGGGCCATCCTCGCCGGCGGCGTGGTGGGCATCGCCGCCATCTACAGCGACGGCCTGATCAACCTCGGCGGCATGACCCTGACCGCCGCGATGATCACCATGGCCGTGTTCGGCGCCATCGTCATGTACATCATGAGCATGCTCAGCCTGTTCAAGCTGCGTAAGAGCGAACCGTTGCTGGAACGCACCTTCCGCGCGCCGGGCTACCCGATCGTGCCGGCCATTGCGCTGATCCTGGCGCTGGTCTGCCTGGTGGCCATGGCGTGGTTCAATACCCTGATCGGCCTGATCTTCCTCGGGTTCATGGCCGCAGGTTTCATCTACTTCCAACTGACCGCCCAAGACCGCGCCGATGCGCCAGCGGATGCGATGTTGACCGGGCTCTAAACCAGCGAGGCAGAACGGGCCTACAATGGAACGACTGACGAAAGCCGTCACTCAAAGCTGATAGTGCCGTGGGGAATCTTCCCCATGGCAGTCGGCCTCAAGGAGAGCCCTATGCCCTGGTATGCCTGGTTGATCATGGTGGTCGCCATCGGTTCGATCGTTGGTGGCTTGCTGATGCTGCGTGACAGCGCCAACAAAGTGGAACTGACCGACGAACAACGCAAACGTGTCGCCGAGCGCAATGCTCAGGCCGACGCCAAGGACGCGCAGGATCGCTGAAACAAACGCCCCGTGCTGACCGTTACCGGCAGCACGCCAGGCGAGTCAATCTAGATTAAGGCAAATTTGTAATCGCTCCGCGAAACAGCACCAAACCTTGGTTAATATGGCCCCATGTTTCAGAGGGCCCTCTCATGCGCTACTCGCACAATCACAAAGCTCAAACCCACCAGCGCATCATTAAAGAGGCGTCGGTGCGCTTTCGCCGCGACGGCATTGGCGCCACCGGCCTGCAACCCCTGATGAAAGCCTTGAACCTGACCCATGGCGGGTTCTACGCCCACTTCAAATCCAAGGACGAACTGGTGGAAAAGGCCCTGCAAGCCGCCTCCGCCGAACTGGACGCGCATTGCGCGATGCTCTTCAGCCAGGAACGACCGCTGGAAGCCTTTATCGACAGTTACCTGTCAGAGTGGCATCACACCTCCCCCGACCAAGGTTGCCCGTTGCCCACCATGTCCTCGGAACTGGGACAGCGCGGGCAACAGAGCCCCACCACCGATACAGTCCTCGACGCCCGGCTCAAGCAAATCGAAACCGCATTGGGCAGCCCCAATGCCGACGAACAAAGCCTGGTGATGATGTCGACACTGGTAGGTGCATTGGTCCTGGCGCGCAGTGTCGAAAACCCGGAACTGGCGACACGCATTCTCGACGTGGTGCGAGAAAGCCTGAAAACCGGGGTCAATACAGCCCCTGCCGACATAAAAAAGGCCGGTCAATGACCGGCCTCCTGCCTTGATTACTTAACCTCCAGCCTGTCGCGATTCTTCTCCAGCAGCGACTTGCCAATCCCCTTCACTTCCAGCAACTCATCCACCACCGTGAACGATCCATTGGACTCGCGATAAGCAATGATCGCCTTGGCCTTGGCCGCGCCAATGCCGAACAGATCACGGCGCAGGGTTTCAGCGTCCGCTGCGTTGAGGTTGACCTTGGGGGTGGGTTGTTCGCTTGCGCTCAACTGAGCCGCGAGCGGCTGCGGCGCCTCAGGCTTGGCCGATGGGGCGGCAATCGACACGGCGGACAGGCTGGTGAGGAAGGCAAAAAGCAGGGAGGAAAAAACGGTTCTACGCATTAGAGACGCTCCATGACATCAGTGGGAAAAGCAGCTTTCCGAAGCTGCTTTTCAAACTTAGGTGATGTGGGGGGATAGTCAAAAATGGGTGAGTTACAACATATGGCAGCCGAAAATAAGCGCCGCCCTCCTCAGCAACCACGTGGCCAGGGGCTGGAGAGACAAAGTAAAATCAACACCTGCCTGAAATATCAACGCTTATCTAAACGCCCTGTGTCGGAGCAGGCACTGATTGCTTCATCTTGCCAGGTGAATTGGATATCATGGAATTTTTCGAAAAGAAGCGAGCCGGGACGAAATGCGAATGTCGACAGACCTGTACTCTGTAGCGGTAATTGGAACAGGCACTATGGGTAAAGGAATAGTACAGATCCTCGCGCAGTCGAATCAAATCTCGACCGTATTCTGGAAAGGGCGCAGCCTTGCTTCTGTTAATGACTCTCTAGTTGAGTTGGAAAACCAATGGAGTCGCCAAGTAAAAAAAGGCCGCCTGGAAGAATCACTTGCCCGTCAATACCGCGAAAAAATAGTTACTGTTGAGCATTACACTTCACTGTCTGACTCAAAGCTAATCATTGAAGCTATTGCAGAGAACATGGATGCCAAACAAGCGATATTCAAAGAACTTTCGACTATTTCCTCATCCGAAATGGTCCTGGCTTCAAATACATCCTCGCTGTCAATCACCGGACTAGCCTCGCTGTGTGCCTTCCCTCAAAACGTAGTTGGCCTACACTTCTTCAATCCGGCGCCGGTCATGAAACTAACTGAAGTTATTGCTGGACTAGCCACTTCAAGTGACACGCTTGACTGGGCGGTTAATTTTTCCAAGGGCTTGGGGAAAGAGCCTGTCATTGTTAACGAAGCCCCCGGATTCATCGTCAACCGCATGTTGATTCCAATGATCAACGAAGCCATCGGTATTCTTGCAGAGGGCGTCGCCACGGCCGAGGAAATTGATAAGGCGATGCGCTACGGCGCCAACCACCCAATAGGCCCGTTGGCACTTGCGGACTTGATTGGCAACGATGTGAATCTCTCGATCATGGAAACACTACACAATGAAACAGGCGACCCAAAATATCGTGCCCATGCGCTGCTGAGAAAAATGGTCAGAGCCAATCATCTCGGTAGAAAAACAGGCCAGGGTTTTTATAAATACTAATTCGTAAACAATGCGCTTTCAAAGTGCGTTGCAGAAGGGAGATATCAATGATACATGCAACCGCACTTATAGATGATGGTGCAAAAATTGGAAATAATGTCAGTATTGGCCCTTACAGTATTGTTCATAAAAATGTCGTTATCGGTGATAACACCGAGATCGGGGCTTACTGCGAAATTGGCTTGCCGACAAAGCTTGCAAACGGACGCCCGTTGATCATTGGCAAAGACGCCGTCATCCGCTCTCACAGCGTATTTTATGAAGGCTCGACTTTTGGTACAAACCTGGTTACAGGCCATCGAGTCACAGTAAGAGAGCTGACAACAGCGGGCGACGGTTTCCAGATTGGCACTTTGGGCGATATCCAGGGCCACTGCGAGATTGGCGACTATGTCAAATGCCATAGTAATGTTCACATTGGACAGCACTCGACAGTAGGCAACTACGTCTGGATCTTCCCCTACGTGGTCCTGACCAACGACCCTCACCCGCCGAGTGAAGTGATGGCAGGCGTAACAATCGAAGATTTCGCGGTCATCGCCACCATGTCGGTCATACTGCCCGGCGTTACCGTCAAAAAGGGTGCCTTGGTAGGTGCCCACAGCTCCGTGAATAAGGACGTCGCTCCAGATGCCGTGGTTGCCGGCTCGCCCGCAAAGTTTATTTGCGGCACGGAGAAGATCAAATTGAAGGATGGTTCGGGGAATCACGCCTATCCATGGCGTCGCCATTTCCACCGCGGCTATCCAGAGAAAGCCGTCGCTGAATGGATCAAGGAATTTTCGTAAGACCCGCTGACGTCGGCTCATCGGTAAACCTTTTCACAGGTCTCACCGATGAGCCAGATAGTACTTCAAGGCTCCAGGCGACGCTGCTGGTAGATCCAGTCCACGATCTCACCATCCGGAGCATATCCACTGACCGTATCGCGTAGCAGTTGACGGACCCGGCTGTAGTCGTCCGCATCAACCGCTGCCAGTAGTTCTGTCAGCTTCCCTTTGAGTATCTCCCAATCCAGATGATCCTCGTTGGCACTCATAATCATCGGATGCTGGGTGGCTACTACGTTGTCGCCAATCAGCAGCTCTTCGTAGAGTTTTTCACCGGGACGCAACCCGGTGAACTCAATGGCAATATCACCATGAGGGTTTCTATCCGAGCGAACACTCAAGCCAGACAGATGAATCATCTTCTCTGCCAACTCGACGATTCTCACCGGCTCGCCCATATCGAGCACGAACACATCCCCGCCCTGCCCCATTGAGCCCGCCTGGATCACCAACTGGGCCGCTTCAGGGATAGTCATGAAGTAACGCGTGATCTTCGGGTGAGTGACCGTGAGCGGTCCACCTGATTTGATCTGCTTGTGAAACAACGGAATAACCGAGCCGGACGAACCCAGTACATTGCCAAAGCGAACCATGGTGAAACGGGTCTTATTGACACGGGAAACATTGGTCTTGTCGCCAAACAATACCGGTGCCAACTCACGGCTCAACGCCTGCAACGTCAATTCGGCCAAACGCTTGGTACTGCCCATTACATTGGTCGGGCGCACAGCCTTGTCCGTGGAGATCAGCACAAAGTTGGAGACCCCCGCCTGCAGCGCTGCCTGGGCGGTGTTCAATGTACCAATGACATTGTTCAGAACACCCTCTGCAATGTTGTGCTCAACCATCGGTACATGCTTGTAAGCTGCCGCATGGTAGACAGTATCGACATGCCAGGTTTTCATCATGTCGAGCAATTTTGCCTGGTTGCGTACCGAACCTAGGATCGGCAGCAAGCGAACTGGCAGCGACTCACGGGTAATACGCTGCTCAAGCTCGGACAAGATGCTGTAAAGGTTGAACTCACTGTGTTCGAACAGCAACAAAGTAGTCGGACGCAACGCCAGGATCTGCCGGCACAGCTCTGAACCAATAGAACCTCCCGCCCCCGTCACCAGGACGCTCTGTCCCTTGATGCAATGCTCCAGCAGGTCGCCCTGGGCCGGCACGGCATCACGCCCGAGCAAGTCGGCAATGTCTACTTCCTGAATGTCATCGACCTTCACCCGGCCACTGGCGAGATCCATGAAACCCGGCACGCTGCGTACGTGCAGCGGAAACCCTTCCAATAGGCCGAGAATCTCACGACGCCGCGCACGATTGGACGACGGAATGGCCAACAGAATTTCCTGGGCCCCCGTGGTGTCGATCATCTGTTGAATGTGCTTAGGCTTGAACACTTGGAGGCCGGAAATGACGCGATCCGAAATGCTGCTGTCGTCATCAATAAAAGCCACCGGGCGCATGACCCGTCCCATGCGAAGTGCGGCAACCAGTTGATTACCGGCAGCACCTGCGCCGTAGATCGCGACCTTGGTCAGGCCATCATCACGACTGGTAAACGGTACATGCTGGGCTGCCGCAAACCAGTCACCCAAAAAGTACTGGCGCATGGCCAGGCGCAAACCACCAATCATGATCAGACTGAGCCACCAGTAGTTGAACACAATAGAGCGTGGCACGACATTTTCGTGGTTGCTGTACCAATAGACGACAACCCCGAGAATTAGCGCCGACAGGCTGACCGCCTTGATGATAGCGATGAGCGCATCATTACCGAAGTACCGCATTACGGCGCGATACATGCCAAAACGGATAAACAGCGGGATCGAAACGATGGGTGCGCTGATGAACAGCCATGAATGCAAGACGATGGGGTTGACCAACTCGTCTATCCCGAGACGAACAACAAACGCCATCCACAGGGCGATCCAGACCAGCACGATATCGGCGATGACCTGGAGGATCCGTTTGCGTCTGCGAGGAAGACTCAGCAAATATGCCCGTAATTTATCCATGTTGTTACCGACTACCCCTTACTACAAACAATTGAAAAAACGCTTGACGGGCGCCGTCCACCCGTCGCTCTGATGAATTAACACGCCTAATGTCGTGGTTTTCACGGCATCATCAGAGTCCCACGCCCAACAAATCATACAGACTTAAGTATCCAAGCCAAAAAAATGCCCCCAGCCGTCTGCCTAGTTGACGGGGCTGGATGTGTATCCTGTTTCAACCAGCTTTCTGATAATCAACGGGCCCAACGCCTTTTCGGAAAAATACACCGATGCCAGGGGCGTCAAATGACCATAGTCGAACGTTACCAGGCCGGTTTTTCGGTCATCTCCCAGATACGTAAGGCAGCCGTCCTGATCACAAAATACGCTGATCGCCGACAGATACTCAAAACCTCCGGCACCCTGCGTGTATTGCTGCGCCAAGAGTTTATCAGTCTCAAGCGGCACAGGCAGAAGGTTACTGGATATCCGGCGCGGGGTTTGCGACCAGTATTTCCTTATGACCAATTGATACAAGTTTTGATCAAAACGGGGAACCGGCCCTACGACAATAACTCTCTTCACTCCGGCCCCTGTGGCTTCGCGTGCGAGTTCCTTAAAACTGTTGACCGAGTCATGGCCTTCAAGTTGCGCGATAACCAACACGTCCGGTTTTTCCTTGCGCATCACCTCCAGCGCAAACTCGTTTGATCGGTCGCAATACTGGCGCCCCCCTGTAGCGCGCCCTGGCAGGTTTGCCTCGCAACCTGAACTGGCTACCTGAAGGAGAGAGACATCGTGGGGTAACGTTTCCCTTAAACCGTACGAAAACTGCTGGGCATGGGAGTCGCCCCAGACCATTACCTTGGTATTGCTGACCGGGGTGTAGCAGCTCGCATCAATCTGTTGACGTGGTGTCATCGTCGCATTGCCCGCCCGATAGCTGTCGACATCAAAGAAGTCGCACTCGAACCTATACTTTTCAAACAGTCCGTGTTTGCTGGAATATGCCCAGCCGGGCAAGGAGTTCTCAAAATATTGAGCAAACCCCTCTCGTTCCTTGAGCGAAGACGGCAATCCAAAACGGTCAACAAAGCCGCTTTTTACAAAGGTCATGCCTCCGACTACGGCAAGTGTACCGCCGATGACAAGTAGCACTGGGGCCTTGGGGAATTTCGGGCTGATCTTGCGTAGCGGTAACTCGAGGAACCTGTAAGTCACATAAGCCAGCAAAACACTGACGCCTACTGCGAACATGCCGGAAAGAAGATTTAACTCATCCCCCCCTATGATCCGAATGAAGGTAATGACAGGCCAATGCCACAGGTAAAGGGGGTAGCTGATTAGGCCAATCCATACCAAAGGCTTGCTGGCCAGGAGCTGGCTATTCAGCCACGCCCGTGGACCTGCAAGGATCATCATCACGGCACCGCTGACCGGCATCAACGCCCAAAAACCTGGAAAAGCCTTGTATTTATCGATCAGGACAACCGAGGCGAACAAAAAGAACAGCCCCAGTACGGAGAGAATATTGCTGGCGCGCAATGAACCTATTGCGACTCCCGGCACTGACTTACCGAACACAGAGAAGTACGCGAGCAGGCTACCGGACAGTATTTCCCAGAACCTATATTGCGGCATGTAGAAGGCTGCGGAAGGGTTCACCGACAGTTTATAAAGGCCTGCGCCGAAGGAAATCAACGCCATGCCGATCAGGAGTGGCAGTACCAGGACCCGCCGCCGCCAAAAAACCCAAGCTGCCAGAGGAAACAAAATATAAAACTGCTCTTCGACACCCAATGACCATAGGTGAAGCAGGATTTTTAGTTCTGAAGATGTATCGAAATAGCCTGACTCCTTGTACAGCACCAGGTTTTGGATAAACCCGATACCACCTAGGATATGCTTGCCCAGAAACTTGAACTCCGCCGCCATCAGCGCAAACCAACCTACCGCGTAACAGGCGAGCAGAACGATGATCAACGCAGGAAAAATGCGGTTAACCCGGCGTTTGTAGAAATCAAAAAAACTAAAATTACCGGCCTCAAGGCCTTTAAAAATAATGCTTGAGATCAAATAACCAGAGATGACAAAAAAAATATCAACACCAATAAATCCGCCACGCATATAAGCCGGAAAGGCGTGATACAAAACAACTGAAATGATCGCGAATGCACGTAACCCATCGATATCAGGCCGGTAGCTCAAATGGGATGCCAATGAGTGGTTTTTTTTCACTTCCTCATTGTGTCCTTGGATCATTGCCCTGCCACCCATCTAACCGAACTCCCGAGATAAACACTCTAAATGCCGCATTGATTCACTTGCTCCAATTGCACACCGGCGGCGCTACTCTCTCTGCCCAGCCCTGTATTTGACTGCCAGGAACACCAGTGGAAGATACGCAATAACAGTACCCAGCCCTGCGTCCAGCCCAAAAAGCGCCACCGCCAATGCCAACGGCAGCAACCACACCAGATTGATGACAGCTACCGTGAGGCTGACGGGCAAATGGCGTCCATATTGACGGCTTGCAAATTGGTAAGCATGACTGCGATGGGCTTCATAGACCTTATCGCCCCGGGCAAGGCGCCGAATGAGGGTAAAGGTCGCATCCACGATAAAGACCCCCAGCATGATCAGCCAGGCGAAGAAAAACTCACTGCCGGCCCAGGCAGCCTGAATAGAAAGACCTCCCAGAATGATCCCCAGAAACCCACTGCCTGCGTCGCCCATGAAAATACGGGCTGGCGGGAAATTCCAATACAAGAAGCCAGCCACAGACACGCTCAACAACAAGGGCGCCCACATCATTGCCGGCTGCCCACTCAAAAAGTAAATCAGCGTCAAGCCGAGACAGGCACAGATGGCCTGCAGACTGGCAAGACCATCAATACCGTCCATGAAGTTGTATAGATTCAGCATCCAGACCAAATAAAACACGGCTAGGACATGACCTGCCCAACCAAGATCGAACGTAACACCAAAAGCGGTAATTGCCGGTAGCCCTTGCATCCAGGACAAAGTCCAGATCGCGGCGGAAAAATGCCCCAACAGGCGCCAACGGGCAGCAATATGACCATGATCGTCCATAAAACCGATGACAGCGACCAACAACCCAGCCCCCAGCAGCGCGGCACTCTCAGCAACCGTTATCAACTGGACAAACGCCAGCCACACGAGTGCAAGCGCAAACGTCAGTACAATAGCCACTCCACCACCGCGTGGGGTCGGGACCGTGTGCGAACTACGGGCATTAGGAATATCAATGATGCTGCGGCGCAACGCGTATTGACGCAAGAGCGCCGTCAAGGCCAGGGAAACCAAGGCAGCAACGGGAAAGATGTACCAGTAGTTCATTCAGTACGCTCGCTGAAATAGTGCTGCGCAGTAACATCAAGACCTTGCTTGAGTGTCATTGGCGGCTGCCAACCCAACACCTCGCGCGCCTTGGTAATATCGACTTGCAGCGAGCCGCAAAGACGTTGGGACAGCGCTTTTTTGCCTAACAACGTCGCCCCCCAGACCAGCACCCATTGTGGAACCGGTATAAGCCTGGCAGGTGCGCCGAGGGATTGTGCAAGTTCGCGTAGCAGTTCAGTAGTCGACACGTCCTCCCCGTCACTCGCCAAAAAGGTCTCATTGGAAGCAGCCGGGTGAGTCGTACAGGTCAAGATCAGGCTCACGAGATTATCCAGCGCAACCAGGCTTCTTTGGTTGCGTATGGCACCAAATGGCAGAGGAACACGCTTCACGAGCCATTTCATCATGCTTTCAAAGTTCGCTTTGACTCCCGGCCCATACACAAGAACCGGTCGGATAATCACCACCTCAAGCCCAGTCTCCAGCGCAAGGGCCTTCAGCGCCTCCTCCGCCTCCATCTTGGATACACCGTAAGGATCAACGGGCGCCGACAGATCGGTTTCGCGAAAAGGTCGACCTGGAGCGGTTTGCTCGCCGTTGACCTTCACTGAACTGACGAACACAAAACGCCTGGCTCCCGCGGACGCGGCACTCCGGGCCAACGCAAGGGTGTGCCCGACATTAACCCGCCGAAACGCCGCAAGTGGATCCGCTTCGGTGTCGTTCATGACGTGAACACGCGAGGCGAGATGAACAACAACATCTACGCCCTGCAAGGCTGGGTGCTCTGGTGACACAGCCGAGAAATCGGGAAGCACCACGTATTCAACATCTGACGCCAAAGCATCCGGCAGACGACGGACAAGGGCACGCACCTGATAATCAGTGCTCCCCTGCAATTGTTGAATCAGATGACGGCCGACAAAACCGCTGGCGCCGGTGACCAATAACTGGGTTTTCATTTCTTTTGCCTCAAAACCGCCAACACCAGACACAAACCAGCGAATACCAACTTATCCCGTGGGCGTCTGCGGCACTTCGCGGCACTGGTCGCCAAGCGCAGCAGGTCCAGGCGCCCCAGCCCGATCCAGCGCCGGACAAAAGGTTCGTTAGCCATACCGACCATACCGGCGATCAGTGCTGCTTGATTCAGCCACCAACCATCTAACACTTGGGAAAGGCGTTTCTTGAACGCCTTTGAGCCGCTATTCACCCCGACCTGGTTACCACCGTGCTGGCGATAGCGCATATAAGGCCGGCTATCGATCACCCACTTGAATCCGTGTGAACGGCTATACGCATAACAATACCAATCATGCAACGTTACACCCTGTACTTGTACAAAACGACCGTTGATATGCTGTTGAAGCTCAACAAACAGACGCCGGGAAAAGACGTAAGTGCACCCAGGCCCGGCCGCTTCAAACAAATGATCGAACGCAACCTGAGGTTGCGATTTGACAATGATCGACTCACGACCATCCGGCCAGAATGCCGTTACATTGCCGGAGTAGCCGTCAGCCCCAGTATCGTTCATGTGCTGCGTGGCGCTGGCAAGTTTGTCTGCCAGCCATATATCGTCCTGGTCAGCGAATGAAAAATAATCAAAGCCATCAGTGGGTGCTTCATTGACCAGGCGGAAAAAATTTCGTGCCGCACCGCCAAATTTTTCACCGTGGGCCAGACATTTGACTCTTGAGTCTCTCTGGCACAGTTGATCGACCCATTCTTCGGTACCGTCGTTGGAGCTGTCCACGCTGATCAGAATCGAAACGGATACGCCAACTTGTCCCAGGATCGAATCGACCTGCTCGGCCATCCAACGCATGCCGTTATAAGCAGCAAGCAGAACCAGAATACGTGGCTGCATCAGAATCCACCCTTAGTACTTAACCCAAAAACAATCCTTGGAATATCACGTCCTAAAAACGACATTCAACGTACCCCGCCCAACTTTTTCTGCCAGCCATGGCTTGCACCGCGAATCATCATTCTGAGTGATTTGAGCTTACTGTCGTCAATCAGCAGATTAACGAAAAAGCGTAGTATCAGCGCAGAGAACATACGTTTTCTCCAACATGCCGGCGTATGGCGCATACGGCAAACAGCGACAGTATTACGGAAGAAAAAATAACGACGCACGGGGGAGTATCTAAAAAAGCTCAAGCCAAAAATCTTTACGGGGGGAGCATCAGACAATGCATGTCCCATTTCCACATTCAGACAACCGTACAAGGTATAGCCCTGGTCACGGACCCGAAAGCACCACTCTGTATCCGTAAAATCGACGAACATGCCCTCGTCATAGCGAATACCTTCGATCCACGCCCGAGTACTGATGAACATACCCGAGGTAATGAGCGCATCCGCCTTCACCAGGCCATGCTCATCATCAGAACTGAAAACCGGCTTGATGACCCCGTCGACGGAACTGTAAAAAGGAAAGTTAATTTTCTTTCCATCACGACGATCAAAAAACGCCGGGCTGACCGCAATACAACTGGCATCCTTTGCCTTGGCGCTCATCATCGCCTGATACAGCCTTGCAATCAGATCGGGTTCCGCATGACTGTCCTGATCGAACGTCACGACGTATTGCATACCCGCTTCAATCGCCATTGCGAAGCCAGTATTGAGTGCGGCGCCCAACCCCTGGTTGCCATTGAGCGAGACATAATTGACCCGCGCGCGCACTTCAGGTGCCTGAGCCAGAAATGATTCGCTCCCGCCGTTATCGACCAACACCAGAAACTCAACCTGCGCTGCCAGGGAAGTCAGCAACTCATCAAGAACCTCAATATCGGGATTATAACCGACGACTATTGCTGCAACAGTATCCAACTTACCTCCTGACTTCAGCGTGCAACGCCGAAGGTTCATGATTTTTTATCACAACAGACCAGTACCACAATATCACCAGAAACCCGAAGGAGTTAAAGAGAACGGGATTACTCAATGACATTAGCAGGTACATAAACATTATCAGACGGCTGGATGAGCCTTGCACACTCGCTAAATACTTTCGATTAGGAAAGAGCAACACACTGAACAGCAGCAGTGACAACGGAAGCCCTACATATCTAACAGAGTCCATCCAGGTAATTTCAGTTTGAGCAGCCAGCTCACCATAACCTTCGGTATAGTAATATGTTCCAAGACCGTTACCGAACACCAGCATTTTCCAATCCGCCACATTCAGAAAAGATATAATGTGGCCAATTTTTATGTTATTTGACTGTTCATCGGAGCTGAACATACTGGTTTCTGTTAACAGGTAGCCCACACCCAGAATGATTACCGGCACCAGAGCACACAACATCAACAGTCGCGCAGACCAATTTTTGTTGTAAAAATACAGCACCAACATGGAAACAGCGGCCATTACGATCAACCCCCTAGAGGCGGACCAGATAATAGCCATTAAAATAACAACCACAAAGAAGAGTGACCAAAAACGTTTCACTTGTAGAAAATCAAGAAAAAACAGTGACAGCGGAAGCAATAGAAACGGGGAAGAACGGTGATGAAGCATAAACATATCTAACCCGCCAAAGCTGCGCAGACCGTAGTATCCAAGCTCATTGGCATTGTAAAAATCGAGCAGCATAACACTCAAAGACGACCCTGGCTCAACCATCAGCATAAAAGAAAATACGCACATGATAAGTGCAAATATAGCGCCTACCGCCTTCACAATCAGCGCCATATCAACTTTAAATTCGACAATCGAATAGATAAGAAATAGCGAGACAGCCCCCAATATCATTTGCCGGGAAAAATCAGCATCGGCGCCGCCTAACAAACCTAGTAAAAAACCATATAAAAAAATCAAAAAGACAACAACTGGCGCAATTGTTTTAATAGGTCGACTAATAAAGACGTACACCGCCATTAAAAACAGAGGCACAAAAAACAGCTTGTTTAATACAAATACCGGCAACAAAACCGTCGACAGGCAATAAAAAAACAGGATCCACTTTACAATCCGACTAGTCATGAAAAACTCGCGAGCGACTTACAAAAATAGCATTCATCGAAACTTCCTCGCCAAGATCATTTTCGCCAGCAGCTTTATTTTCTTCCCAATAGACATCGCGACGAATAAACGGATAGCGAGCCCCCCCTGAAGCCGGGACAGTAGCAAAAACGTATCCAAGGAAATATCCACTTTCAAGGAACCTTTTGGCTCCTCAAAAAAAGCTGTATCTCCCAGCCCGTCACCACTTGAAACCAGCGGGTTAGCGTAAACCTGCCCGTCGTACAAACATTTCAGATAGCGCTCTTTTACCGAGTCAAAGGCATTAACCTTCTCAATAGCACAAAGCACCTCTTCGTCGTACCTATAGTCCGCTATAGAACCCATCACAGCATCAATATCAGTTCGCTTAAGCCTGTCCGCTGGTGAGTAGCCTTGAACCGGAGAGAGCAGCCCCACACACCGCTGCCCTTTGACGAACTGCTCTGCGAACGCAGTCCCACCTGGCAACGGGTGGCTATCAACGTAAAAATCCGCCTTACTGACCAATTCACTGTACTCCTGAAAATCAAGGTGTGCCCTGATACTCAGTCTGGAGCGATATCGGAGTTTTAACGGCCACCACCAAAACGCTTTTTTAACATCACTGCCGATAACCAGGAATGTTGAGGCAGGATAGTCATCAAGAATACGTGCTACCAACTTAAAAATACTGAAGCCTTTGCGGGGTTTGTACTTTATGTCTGAGCCCGCAGAAATGAAAAGCAACGGGGCCTGCATTGCTGGTTTAAAATTATTGGCCATAACGCCGTGAGGGATGTTCACCGGGATTCCCAGGAAGCTCTTTCGCCCCTGAATATGCTTGGTCAAATCAAAGCGGCAACCATGGCCACTGAGTTCGAAGTAATAGTCTGCAATCGAGCTCCCATAGGAGAAAACGTGGTCGGCATGATTGACAAAATACACTTCAAGCCCAGAAATGCGTTTTGCTACGCCACACGCTACGACCACCAGAATATCGTCAGGATGAATATGCAGTACGGCCTTTTCATAGCTCAGCAACAAACACACTATCTGCGTCAGCGCATCAACAGGACATGTAGCAATGACGACGCTGGTCTTATCAAAAAATCTGCAAACCTGGGCTTTCGCATCTGGTGCGGCCTGGCGTGAGATCAAAAGATCGGTACGTTCAGGGTGCATAGAGGCAAGTTTTTCCATCAATCTCGTATGCCCACCTGTCATGTAGGGCTCGGTCACGACATGCAAAACCCCTCCACGCTCATTGGGCGTAGCCCCGAAGGTTGAGCCCGCCATTGAGAGACAGCGTTCAATCAGGTTCGCTTCAACAAGCGGCGCATCATGAATCCCTACATCCGCAAACCAAAGCAGGTTGCCATAAGCACTCGCTAACGCGAGCGCCTGATTCAGATCAGCCGTCCCATTAATGGCAGTTTCAAAGTCCTTAAATAGTTTTTTCAAGCGTGATGTTCCAGCTTCTTATGAAAATAATCATCAAGCCTTAGATATACAAAAACATACATAACCAGACTGTAAACCGCATAATTTACCGCATAAGCCCAAGTAGCAGCTTCGACCCCCCACCATTGCGTGAATGCAATGGTCAATAAATACAAGGAAACACAAAATATAATTTCAGTAGTAATAAAGACCTTGACCATAGCCCGACTGAGCATGACATACGCCATAATCCAGCTGAATATCTTCAGGCAATCGCCCACTACTTGACCAGCAAAAAACATCCTTACAGGGTAGAAGTCAGAGGTAAACAGCACGGCCACGACGAAGTCCCGAAGCACATACATTGCGGCGGCAGCTAACAGGGCAACCGGAAAAATCAGTTTATAACCTTGTATTATTTCTGTTTTTACTTCTGCCGCTGTTTTCAACTCAGAAAGCTTGGGCAGGTAATAGACACTCAACGTGGTCGTTACCAACAAAAGATAAGCGGCACTCAGGCGCCACATAGCCTCCCAGTAGCCAGCCATCTCCCAGCCGTACACCGTACCGATATGATTCCTGACCAACATCTGCGCCAATGGCGCACAAGCAGCAGAAACAACTGCCATCAAAAAAAAGGCAAATAATTTTTTCGCAATTTGCTTGTCTGGGCGTCCAAACAAAAACGAAAGTTTAAACCAGTGCGTTCGCAAGCATAATAATAATGTCACGACAAAACTGATGGATTGATAAACTACCAGCGCTACAAGCGCACCATACAAACCAAAACTGGTTGCCAGGTAAAACGTCACGCCAAAGGATAAGAAGCTACCAGCGATATTCGCGACGATGTACAGTACGATTTCCTTTCGCCCGTTCAATATCGCCAGCAGCAATATGTTCAACGAGAAAAAAACCACGACACCGGCAAACCAAAGAAAAACACCGCCCAAGGCGGCATCTTTCAGGAATAGAGATGCAAGTTCTTTATTATATAAAGCGACAATTAATGCGACTACAAGACTACCCAGAATAGCTACAAACCCTGCTGTTCTCCACAGTTTGATCTGTTGCTCAGGCTCCTCATGATATTCAGCAGTGTACTTGACGACGCCATTGGTAATGGCGCCGCCTGTAAATATCGTGATGACCTGCAAAGCATTCTGAAACTGCCCTATTGCAGCATACCCAGCTGGCCCCACATAGATAGCCAAGACCTTATTAAGACCCAGCAAGGTAAGCATTTTAATGGCAACAGCAATACCATTTAACAAGCTGGTCCGAACAAGATTCATACGGCGTCCGGTTTAAAACTATTGCAGGCTTCGACTACAACCCGAGCCTCATCGATAGATAGCGTGGGTCCTATTGGCAAGCTGAGAATTTGTTCGTGTATTTGTGTCGATACCGGGAGTTCCTGATCCTTCAGCTCAGCATATGCCTGCTGGAGGTGAGGTGGGATCGGATAATGGATGAGCGTCTGTATACCTTGAGCCGCAAGGTGAGCTTGAAGCTTATCTCTCTGAGCACAGAGCACCGTATAGACATGCCATACATGGCATTCGTTAACCGAGGCGTTGAATGCGGCATCAGCTGGCAAGGTAATCGCCGGGTTGATGATCGACTTACTGTACAGCTCAGCGAGTTCACGACGATATGCGGTTTGTTTGTCCAGGTGCTTTAACTTCACGGACAAACACGCTGCCTGCATTTCATCAAGTCGGCTGTTTACGCCGCGATAGACGTTTTTATATTTTTCATAGGAACCGTAGTTCCCCAGCGCACGAACCGTTTTGGCCAAGGCTTCGTCATTGGTCGTAACGGCCCCCGCATCACCCAATGCACCGAGATTTTTTCCAGGATAGAAGCTAAATCCAGATGCATGCCCCCAACTGCCGGCCTTTTTTCCGTCGACCTTCGCGCCATGTGCTTGCGCCGCATCTTCAAGCACCAGCAAGTCATGGGAACGGGCAAGCTCCATAATTTTAGGCATATCGGCCAGGCGACCGTAGAGGTGAACCGGTAAAATCATCCTGGTTTTTGATGTGATCGCGGCTTTTGCATTAACCGGGCAAATATTGAATGTCTTCGGATCAGGTTCGACCAATACAGGAACCAATCCGTTTTCCGAAATGGCAAGGATACTGGCGATGTAGGTATTGGAGGGAACGAGAACCTCATCACCTTCACTGAGGCGGCCCAGCTCTTTCCAGGCACGAATGACCAATACAAGGGCATCCAGTCCATTGGCAACGCCAATGCAGTGCTCGGTACCACAATATTGGGCAAACTCATGCTCGAATGCCTGGAGCTCTTTCCCACCGATATACCAACCGGAATCAACAACGCGTGTACAAGCAGCTACCAGCTCATCGCGGCACAGATCATTTATAGACTTCAAGTCAAGAAATTTTATCATTTACCAAGCACTCGTTTACTTTGACAGAGCCAGAGCCCGCTTCAACTATCGCCCCAATTAGCCGGCAGTTCTCAGCAGAAAATCAGTGTACTTTCTATATTCTAAGACTGATTAACCAGGCTTTTGAATACCGAATAATCCCTTATATAATCACGCTCGTCATAAACGGCACTTGCCAACACCAGCAATACGCAATCCGGACTGAAATCATGCATTTCTCGCCAGATCATACGATCGATAATGATAGCCTTGTCAGGAGCGTCCAGCCACACCTCCTCCTTGTTCACGCCATCATCAAGCTTCATCAGGCAGCGCCCAGACACGCATACAGCCACCTGCATCAATTCCTTGTGCGCGTGAAATCCTCGTGGAACACCTTCTTTTGTTTCAGTGAGGTAGTAAACTCGTTTAATTTCAAACGGAACATGATTTTCATATTCCAGCGCGACCAACTGGCCCCGCTCATCACCTTTGGAGGTGATATCCAGAAACTTGATCAAACTCATGCTTGCTTCTCCGAGAGGCTATCGGATGTCGGAGCCTTTTCATCTTTTTCGCTAACGTTAAAGCCGCCGGTTGCAGGCCAATTTATCCCAAGCCTTGCATCACTCCAATGCAGCGCCCCTTCAGAGTCTTTATCGTAATAATCCGTGGTTTTATACAAAAAGTGCGTGTCATCTTCCAACGCAACAAACCCGTGAGCAAAACCCTCGGGGATCCACAGCATCAAGTTATTTTGGGAGCTTAGTTCTACACCGACCCATTGCAGGTACGTGCTGGACTCAGGCCGAATATCCACCGCCACATCAAATGCAGCCCCCCGCACCACACGCACGAGCTTGCCCTGGGCATGGGGAGCGCGCTGGAAGTGCAGCCCCCTCAGCACGCCCTTTGCCGAGCAGGAGTGATTGTCTTGAACAAACGCTCGCGGAACGGACAGCCCTAACTCTTTAAGTGCTGTATGAAACCGCTCTTCGTTAAAGCTTTCCATAAACCAGCCGCGATCATCGCCAAAAACTTTTGGCTCAATGATTACAACGTCAGGAATAGCAGTCTGAATCAGTTTCATGCCTTTGAGGCCTCTTCCAGAAGTTTCTGCAAGTACTGGCCATAGCCTGTCTTTTTCAGTTTTTCCGCCTGAGCACCCAGTTGCTCTGGGGTGATCCAGCCTTTATGGAATGCAATTTCTTCAAGGCAGGCGACTTTCAACCCCTGGCGGTGCTCAATGGTATGAACGAAATGACTCGCCTCCAGGAGCGACTCATGAGTACCCGTGTCCAGCCAGGCAAAACCACGGCCCAGCATTTCCACGGTTAATGACTTGTCATCCAGATAGGCGCGGTTGACGTCAGTGATTTCAAGCTCGCCACGCGGCGACGGCTTGATGCTCTTGGCAATGTCAACCACTCGATTGTCGTAGAAGTACAAGCCTGTCACTGCATAGTTGGACTTCGGTTTCGTCGGTTTTTCTTCGATGCTCAATGCCCGACCAGTGGCATCGAACTCAACAACACCAAAACGCTCAGGATCTGATACGTGATACCCAAAGACTGTCGCACCAGATGTCTGGGACATGGCGGAGCGCAAGTTATCGGAAAAGTGCTGGCCGTAGAAAATATTGTCGCCAAGGATCAGGCAGCAAGGATCGTCACCAATAAACTCCTCGCCAATCAGGAAGGCCTGGGCCAAACCGTCCGGACTGGGTTGCTCGGCATAGCTAAGCTGGATGCCGTACTGGCTGCCGTCTCCCAGGAGCTTTTTAAAGCAAGGCAGATCTTCAGGGGTAGAGATGATCAAGATTTCGCGCATGCCAGCCAGCATCAACACCGACAACGGATAGAAAATCATCGGCTTGTCGAAAATAGGCAACATTTGCTTGGATACACCCAGTGTCAGCGGGTGCAAACGCGTCCCGGAGCCGCCAGCGAGGATGATGCCTTTACGTTTGATGTCCGTCATATCTGTAAGACTTCCTTAAATATCTGCATTACACCAGGCCAACACATGGGTGGACAGGTGAAAAATAGCGCGTAGCTTCTCGGTATTGAGCCGCAATTTCAATGCCTGCGGCCGGCAATTCGAAGTCGCCAACATAAAAACTTAATCTTTTCGGGGTATAGCCCCCACCTGCAAGTGCCTCCTGCACGACACAGACAACCCTCAGTTCTAAGAAATGACCGCACAGGCCGGGCTGACCGACTCGCGCAATTATGATCCATCCACTGCGCGTCGCTGCCGTTTTTTATATGAATAAGCGGCCAAGCAGCAAGACCGCCCCACAGATGCCAGCAACACCACCTGAACTCAGGTATCAGGCGAGAGGTGAAGACGAAAAATGCTTATCCCGTTGGGCTATAGACAACAAGTTGCAGGCTAGTTTCCTTTTAAAATCAAATCCCGCATTGCCTGGGGAGCACAATGCGGATCGAGCGGCTATCTATTGCGACTTGTTCATACCCGCATCGCTACCCACCATGGTTGGCGAGCCAGGCTGCACGGACAATACTACCGACTGCGGTTGAGGCTGACGGTTTTTGACGAGATGACGAATCACGGCAATAAAGGCGCCAATAAAGCCACCCAGAACCAAGCCAAGCAGGATAATCAACGCTTTCTGGGGCTTCACCGGGCGCAAAGGCTCCAGCGCCTGCTTGTCGATAGTCACCAGTTTCAGCCGGCTCATATCAATGCTCAGGTTACGCAAACGGGCTACTTCGGCACGAACCGGCTGCACACCGGCCAGGAACAGGTCCTCGTTTTCACGACGATTCAGCACCTCAATCTCACGATTGGATTGGAGCAATTGCAGCTCTTTAGCAATCTGCGCGATACGACCCTCAGTAAAATCATCGGACTTACGCTGCATCAACGCAGTGCGTTCAGCCTCGAGCGCCTCGACGCCCATGAAGTACAGAGGGATTTGCTGATTGTTTATTTCGGTACGCATCACACTTGATGAGCCATTACGGTCTGACTCACCCAGAGCGGAAGGCGTGCTGGGTTTTCTGATTCCCAGGGACTTGGCGATTCCAATGGCCTCGTTCAACTGCGCCACTCGGTCAGTGCGCCCAGTCTTCAACTGTGCTCGCAATGCTTTGAGTTCATCCTGCAACTGCGCACGTCGCAAGCTGTCCGTTTCTCGCAGCGATGCTATCCGCGCCTCTTTATCAACCTCGTAGCTGGAACGGGCAGCATCAATCTTGCCCTTGAGCTCGTTCAACCGGTTTTTTACGATGACGTCCAGATCCGCCGCAATCTGCTCACGCTCCGTGGCAATCGCGTAATCGATGAAGCCGTTGAGAATGGCGACGCCATCAACACCTTTCGGATAACTCATCTCAAGCTTGATATAAGCACTGAGGGAGTTGGCTTTTTTCGGATCGGGCAGACTGAGCTCGATAGAGTTACGGTTGAACTCTTCGAAACTCTGCTCCAAGGTCCTGCCAGGCTGTTCAAAGGCCTTGAACAGCTTCTGGTTTGAACGAAAAAAACCCAAGCGGGTATCGTAGGACTCCAATGATGCGCCCACTCTGACAAGAGCATCACCAGGAGGAAGTGTATATATCTCGGAGCGATTCAAAGCATCAAGCTCGTTGATTGCGGCCGGGCGCAACACACTGCTGACTTCGTACTGAGGAGGCGTGAGGAACGCATAGATCGCAGCGATCAGCCCAGCGCCTGCTGTAGCGGCCATGACTAACTTTTTCTGCTTCCAGATAGCCTGAAAAAGCACAACGAGATCAATCTCGTCGGACGAAGGAATCGGGGGCGCGCGGAAGCTACTACTCACAACAAAAACCTGCCTTCAAAGAGAAACTGCGGGCTCGTTATGCAGACGATCTTGTGTTTTTTTTATATTTATAAGGGCGGCCAATAAACCCAGCGTCGCTGCCAGGCTCTGGACACACAAAATGACTGGAATCGAGAACAGGTTGCATTTTGCCATCTCGCCGTAACATTGCAAGGCTTGACATGCCTGTAAGGCAATTCCTATTTCGCGACCAAATTGCAGGATAGATGATTGTAGGGAGCCCTAAAGCCGCTACTTCCTGACGACAGAGCAGCGCTCAACGCATCGCAGTCCGGGGAACCAGCGTGCGCTACAGGCGACAGACGGTCTCCACCACTAATCAACCTACAACGCTGGCTTATGACGCTTTTTGGACTGGATCAGCAGGCTCAGGACCGGCCCCACCAACATCCCAACAATCAACGCCAACGTCACAAACACCGACACCGGCAGCTCCGGCGTAGACCACCCCAAGAACGCCAGGGCGACGTCTTGCTGGTTTTCCAGTACGAATGCCAGGATCGCCAAGGCGACGATCAGCACTATCAGTACCAGGGCGACGCGCTTAACACCGCGCATAAACTTCTCCTATCCCCAAAAAAGCTCAGACGCCGTCTTCTTCGTCTTCGTTCACTCGATCACGCAATTCCTTGCCCGGCTTGAAATGGGGCACGAATTTGCCGTCAAGGCTGACCGACTGGCCGGTTTTTGGGTTGCGGCCCACGCGTGGTGCGCGGTAGTGCAGCGAAAAGCTGCCAAAGCCGCGGATCTCTATTCGGTCACCCGTGGCCAGGCACTGGGACATTTGTTCAAGCATGGTCTTGATGGCCAACTCCACATCCTTGGATGAGAGCAGCCCTTGATGGGTGACAATTCGTTCGATCAACTCCGACTTCGTCATATTTTTCCCTTCTTTTTCAAGCAGCTAGGAAAAGCGCTCCGAAGGTTTTAGCATGACCAGATGAATTTGAACAGCCTGTGGCTTGACTTATCTTGCGCAAACTATGGCAGCCCTCACAGAATCCGCGATAACAGCAGATAGCCCCCAGGAAGCCACAGCAGACGTCTTACCGACAAACTGCTGTCAGTGCCGGAATCAGCAACCCTCAGCCCGTACGCAGCCTCAGGCCGCCCCCATTGCGCAGACCAATCGCACCCAAGGGCAAAATCCAAATTCCAGACACAAAAAAGGGCGACCGAAGTCGCCCTTTTTCTATGGTCTGACAGAACTTAGTTCTGTTTTTCCATTTGTGCACGCAACAGGTCGCCCAGAGTGGTCGGACCCGAAGCAATGTCAGAGGTAGCTGGCTTGTCGCGCAGGCTCTGGATTGCTTCTTTCTCTTCGATCTCGTCTTTCGACTTGATGGAGAGTTGGATTACGCGGCTCTTGCGGTCAACGCTGATGATCTTGGCTTCTACTTCCTGGCCTTCTTTCAGAACGTTACGCGCGTCTTCAACGCGATCACGGCTGATTTCGGAGGCTTTCAGAGTCGCTTCGATATCGTCACCCAAAGTGATGATGGCGCCTTTAGCGTCAACTTCCTTCACGATGCCTTTAACGATTGCACCCTTGTCGTTCTCTTGAACGTACTCGGAGAACGGATCGCTTTCCAGTTGCTTGATACCCAGGGAGATGCGCTCGCGCTCTGGGTCAACCGACAGGATAACGGTGTCCAGCTCGTCGCCCTTCTTGAAACGACGAACAGCTTCTTCGCCAACTTCGTTCCAGGAGATGTCGGACAGGTGAACCAGGCCGTCGATGCCGCCGTCCAGACCAATGAAGATACCGAAATCGGTGATCGACTTGATGGTGCCGGAGATTTTATCGCCCTTGTTGAACTGGCCAGAGAAATCTTCCCATGGGTTAGATTTGCACTGCTTGATGCCCAGGGAGATACGACGACGCTCTTCGTCGATGTCCAGAACCATAACTTCCACTTCGTCGCCGACTTGTACGACTTTCGAAGGGTGGATGTTCTTGTTGGTCCAGTCCATTTCGGAAACGTGTACCAGACCTTCCACGCCTTCTTCCAGCTCTGCGAAGCAGCCGTAGTCGGTCAGGTTGGTAACACGCGCGGTGACGCGAGTGCTTTCTGGGTAACGGGCTTTGATAGCAACCCATGGATCTTCACCCAGTTGCTTCAGGCCCAGGGAAACACGGTTGCGCTCGCGATCGTATTTCAGAACCTTGACATCGATCTCGTCGCCAACGTTGACGATTTCGGAAGGATGCTTGATGCGCTTCCAAGCCATGTCGGTAATGTGCAGCAGGCCATCGACGCCACCCAGATCGACGAATGCGCCGTAATCGGTGAGGTTCTTGACGATACCTTTGACTTGTTGGCCTTCCTGCAGGGATTCCAGCAGAGCTTCACGCTCGGCGGAATTCTCTGCTTCCAGGACGCTGCGACGGGAAACGACAACGTTGTTGCGCTTCTGGTCGAGCTTGATGACCTTGAATTCGAGCTCTTTGCCTTCCAGGTGCGTGGTGTCGCGCACTGGACGAACGTCGACCAAAGAACCTGGCAGGAACGCACGGATGCCGTTAACGTCGACTGTGAAGCCGCCTTTAACCTTACCGTTGATAACGCCCTTGACCACTTCTTCAGCTGCGAAGGCTGCTTCCAGAACAATCCAGCATTCAGCGCGCTTGGCTTTTTCACGGGAGAGCTTGGTTTCACCGAAGCCGTCTTCAACCGAGTCCAGAGCAACGTGAACTTCGTCACCGACATTGATAGTCAGGTCGCCAGCGTCGTTGTAGAACTGCTCAAGCGGGATGAGTGCTTCAGACTTCAGACCAGCGTGAACGGTTACCCAGCGAGCTTGGTAATCGATATCAACGATAACACCGGTGATGATGGAGCCAGCCTGAAGATTCAGGGTTTTTAGGCTTTCTTCAAAGAGTTCCGCAAAGCTTTCGCTCATTTTAATTCCTGTTGATAAGGGCGAAGAATACGCCCATCTGCCACACCCCAGACGGTGTGGGTTACGTTCATATAAGAGAAGAAACGCAGGTCTAGGACTGGTCCCCTGCACTTCCTCTAAGTCATCCGGCGATATCGCGCAGGGCGATTTCACTCAAGATGCGTTCCAGCACCTGCTCGATGGACAATTCCGTGGAATCCAGCTGTATGGCGTCAGCCGCCGGTTTGAGCGGGGCTACCGCACGCTGGGTGTCGCGCTCATCGCGCGCACGAATCTCATCTAGCAGACTCGACAGACTAACACCATCCACCTTGCCCTTCAACTGCAAGTAACGGCGGCGCGCCCGCTCCTCGGCGCTGGCCGTCAGGAAAATCTTCAGCGGCGCCTCGGGAAACACCACGGTGCCCATGTCGCGACCATCGGCCACCAGGCCCGGCGGCTCCTGGAAAGCCCGCTGGCGCTGGAGCAATGCATCACGCACGGCAGGCAACGCAGCAACCTGGGACGCCCAGGAGCCGACCTGCTCGTTGCGCAGATCATCCGTCACATCATCCCCTTCCAGGATAATGCGCAGCGCATGACCTTCGGTCGCACCGACGAACTGCACATCCAGATGCGCCGCCAGCAGCACCAACGAGGCTTCGTTGGTCAGGTCGACGCCGTGATTGCGCGCCGCGAAAGCCAGCAGGCGATACAACGCCCCGGAATCCAGCAGGCACCAACCCAGGCGCTTGGCCAACAGGCCCGCGACAGTGCCTTTGCCAGAGCCGCTTGGCCCGTCGATGGTAATCACCGGTGCTTTGATATTCACAATTGAGCCTCTTGGGCAACACGCATGCCGACTTGGGCAGACAGTGTAAGAAAATTCGGAAAAGATGTAGCTACGTTGGCACAGTCATGGATACGAATCGGCGCAGTGGCGCGCAGGGATGCCACGCTGAACGCCATGGCGATCCGATGATCGCCGTGGGCATGCACCTCACCACCGGTCATGCCGCCGCCATCAATGATAATCCCATCAGGGGTCGGCACACACTTCACACCCAGCGCCAGCAGACCGTCGGCCATCACCTGGATGCGATCGGACTCCTTGACCCGCAACTCTTCGGCGCCACGCAATACCGTGCGCCCCTCGGCGCAGGCAGCGGCGACAAACAACACCGGGAACTCATCGATAGCCAGGGGCACCAGGGCCAGGGGAATCTCGATACCCTTGAGCCGTGCGGCGCGCACACGCAGGTCTGCAACCGGCTCGCCGCCCACTTCACGGGGGTTTTCCAGGGTAATGTCAGCGCCCATCAGGCGCAGGATATCGATCACCCCGGTGCGGGTCGGATTGATCCCCACATGCTCCAACAACAACTCGGAACCCTCGGCAATCGAAGCCGCCACAAGGAAAAACGCCGAAGAGGAAATGTCGCCCGGCACCTCAATGCGGGTTGCCACCAACCCATGACCTGACTCAACCGCTGCCGTCGCCCCCTTAACCTCCACCGGGCAACCAAAACCGCGCAACATGCGCTCAGTATGATCGCGGGTGGGCGCAGGCTCGGTCACCGCCGTCCGGCCTTCGGCGTATAGCCCCGCCAGCAACAGGCTGGATTTGACCTGGGCACTGGCCATCGGCAGCGTGTAATTCATGCCCTTGAGCACCTGCCCGCCACGAATAGTCAGCGGCGGCTGCCCCTGGGGCCCGGTCTCGATCACCGCACCCATTTCTCGCAACGGCTTGGCCACACGATTCATCGGGCGCGTGGACAGCGAGGCATCACCGGTCAGGACACTGTCAAAACGCTGCGCCGCCAATAAACCGGACAACAGACGCATGGACGTACCCGAGTTACCGAGATAAATCGGACCCGGCGCAGGCTTCAAGCCGTGCAGGCCAACGCCATGGATAGTCACCCGCCCATGCTGCGGACCCTCGATCACCACGCCCATGTCGCGGAACGCCTGCAGGGTCGCCAGGGCATCTTCACCCTCGAGAAACCCTTCGACCTCGGTAATACCCTCCGCCAGCGACCCGAGCATGATCGAGCGATGGGAAATGGATTTATCCCCCGGCACCCGGATCTTGCCGCTCAACTGCCCGCCCGGATTGGCGACAAACACCACATCATCCGCATTGGCAGCAGCATCCATATACGCGCGGCGCGCGAGAATCTTGCTGAAGTGCTCCCGCGCCACTCGCGCCCGGGTAAAGACGCCCAGCAACTGGTGCCCATCTCCCGCATCGACCGCGTCGCGCAAGGCGTCGAGGTCACTGCGAAAGGTGTCCAGGGTGCGCAACACGGCCTCGCGGTTGGCGAGAAAGATGTCGTGCCACATCACCGGATCGCTCCCGGCAATTCGCGTGAAATCGCGAAAACCGCCGGCGGCGTAACGGAAAATCTCCAGGTTCTCGTTGCGCTTGGCCAGAGAATCCACCAGGCCAAAAGCCAGCAGATGCGGCAGATGGCTGGTCGCCGCCAGCACTTCATCATGGCGCTCGACCTGCATATGCTCGACATCCGCGCCCAGTTCGCGCCACAGCCGATCCACCACGGCCAGGGCCGCCGGGTCGGTTTCTGCCAGCGGCGTGAGGATCACCTTGTGCCGCCGGAACAGCTGGGAGTTAGACGCTTCCACCCCACTCTGCTCGGAACCGGCAATCGGATGCCCCGGCACGAACCGCGCCGGCATGCCGCCAAACGCCAGGCGCGCCGCGCGCACTACATTGCCCTTGGCGCTGCCGACATCCGTGAGGATCGCCTGCCCCAGATCCATGCCGGCCAACAACGCCAACAGTTTTTCCATGGCCAGGATCGGCACCGCCAACTGAATGACATCAGCGCCCTGGCAGGCAACGGCCAAGTCCGCCTCACAGCGGTCCACCACCCCCAGCTCTACCGCCAACTGGCGCGATTGCGGGTCAAGGTCCACACCGACCACTTCGCCACACAGGCCGCTTTCGCGCAGGCCCTTGGCAAAGGAGCCGCCAATCAATCCCAGACCGACCACCACCAGGCGACCGATCACAGGCACAACAGGTTGCATTGCAATCACATCAACCACGGGCCAGGACCTTGGCCAACGCCTCAAGGAAGCGACTGTTTTCAGCCGGCAAACCGATGGTGATGCGCAAGTGGTTCGGCATGCCGTAATTGGCCACCGGACGCACGATCACGCCTTCGCGCAACAGGCCCTGGAATACCGGAGCGGCCTCCCGGGCGAGATCCACGCAGACAAAGTTGCCCTTGGACGCAATCCAGCCCAGGCCCAACTCACGGAAGCCTTGCTGCAGCTGCTGCATGCCGCTTTCGTTGATCCGTCGCCCCTCTTCCAGGTACTCGGCATCCTTGAGCGCGGCACAAGCCGCCGCCAATGCCAGGCTGTTGACGTTGAACGGCTGGCGCACGCGATTCAGCACATCCGCGACGACGGCTGTGGATAACCCGTAGCCGACCCGCAGCGACGCCAGGCCGTAGGCCTTGGAGAAGGTGCGCGATACCAGCAGGTTCGGGTAGGCCGCAAGGAAGTCCAGGCCGTCGGGCAGATCGCCGCCCTCGGCATACTCGATGTAAGCCTCGTCCAACACCACCAGCACATGCTCAGGCACATCCTGCAGGAACTCGTTCAGCGCGTCGGCACCGAACCAGGTACCGGTCGGATTGTTCGGGTTGGCGATAAACACCACGCGGGTCTGGGCATCAATGGCCGCCAGCATGGCCGGCAGGTCATGCCCCCAGTCCTTGGCCGCAATCACCCGCGCCTCGGCACCGACCGCCTGGGTGACAATCGGATACACCGCAAACGCGTGCTCACTGAATACCGCGTTCAGGCCAGGGGCCAGATAGGCACGCGCCACCAGCTCCAGGATGTCGTTGGAACCGTTACCCAGGGTGACCTGGCTCAACTCGACCCGGCAGCGCTCGGCCAACAGGGACTTGAGCGCAAAGCCGTTACCGTCGGGGTAACGGGTCAGCTCCGCCAGTTCTTCACGGATCGCCGCCAGCACCTTGGGGCTTGGGCCCAACGGGTTTTCATTACTCGCCAGCTTGACGATCTTCGCCGGATCCAGATTCAACTCGCGCGCCAACTCGTCCACAGGCTTGCCCGGAACGTAAGGCGAGAGTTGTTGCACGCCCGGCTGCGCCAGGGCGAGGAAGTTGCCACTCATGTCAAAGCCTCACAAAACCGCTTTCGGGTAAGAGCCCAGCACCTTGAGTGCCACGGCTTCCTGACTGATTTTCTCCAGCACACTCTTGACCAGCGGATCACGGTGGTGGCCGACGAAGTCGATAAAGAACACATAAGTCCATTTACCGCTGCGCGAAGGACGCGTCTCGATGCGTGTCAGGTCTATCCCGTTGTCGTGGAACGGCACCAGCAGTTCATGCAGCGCGCCAGGCTTGTTGCTCATGGAGACAATGATCGAGGTCTTGTCGTCGCCGGTTGGAGGCACTTCCTGGTTGCCGATCATCAAAAAGCGTGTGGAGTTATCCGGGCGATCCTCGATTTTCTCGGCCAGGCGCGTCAGGCCGTACAGGCCAGCCGCCATATCCCCGGCAATCGCCGCCGAGTTCCACTCACCCTTGACCCGCTTGGCCGCCTCGGCGTTGCTGGACACCGCCACGCGCTCGACATTCGGGTAATGGGCATCCAGCCACTTGCGGCACTGGGCCAGGGACTGGGCGTGGGAGTAAATGCGGCTGATGCTGTCGGTCTTGGTGTTTTCACCCACCAGCAAATGGTGGTGAATACGCAGCTCGACTTCGCCACAGATCACCATGTCGTGTTCAAGGAAGCTGTCGAGGGTGTGGTTGACTGCGCCCTCGGTGGAGTTTTCCACCGGCACCACACCAAAATTCACTGCGCCAGCGGCCACTTCACGGAACACTTCGTCGATGGCTGCCATCGGCTTGCTGATCACTGCGTGACCGAAGTGCTTCATGGCCGCCGCCTGGGTGAAGGTCCCCTCGGGGCCGAGGTAAGCCACTTTCAAGGGCTGTTCAAGGGCCAGGCACGAAGACATGATCTCGCGAAACAAGCGCGCCATTTCTTCATTGCCCAGCGGCCCCTGGTTACGCTCCATCACGCGCTTGAGCACCTGGGCTTCGCGCTCCGGACGGTAAAATACCGGCACTTCGCCTTCAGCCAGGGAGGCCATCTTGACCCGCGCCACTTCCTGGGCACACCGCGCCCGCTCACTGATCAGCTCCAGGACTTTGGTGTCCAGGGCGTCAATGCGCACACGCAGGGCCTTGAGTTCTTGCTCAGACATTAGCCGTGTTCCTTTTCGAACTCTGCCATGTAGGCCACCAGCGCCTTGATGGCATTGATGTCGACGGCGTTGTAGATCGAGGCGCGCATGCCGCCTACCGAGCGATGGCCCTTGAGGTTCAGCAGGCCACGCTCGTCGGCACCGGCCAAAAATGGCTTGTCCAGGCGGTCGTCGGCCAGGCGGAACGGCACGTTCATCCACGAGCGGGCGCTCAGGTTGATCGGGTTGCTGTACAGGCCGCTGGCGTCGATGAAGTCGTACAGGGTGCGCTTCTTCTCTTCGTTGAGCTTGCCCATGGCAGCCACACCGCCCTGCTCCTTGAGCCACTCGAACACCAGGCCCGAGAGGTACCAGGCAAAGGCCGGCGGGGTGTTGTACATCGAGCCGTTGTCGGCCGCGACCTTGTAGTTGAGCATGGTCGGGCACACCGAGCGAGCACGCCCGAGCAGGTCTTCACGGATGATGTTGACCAGGATGCCGCTTGGACCGATGTTCTTCTGTGCGCCGGCGTAGATCATGCCGTAGCGCGACACATCCATCGGGCGCGAGAGAATGTCCGAGGACATGTCGCACACCAACGGGACATCACCCACTTCAGGCACCCAGTCGAATTCCAGGCCGCCGATGGTTTCGTTCTGCACGTAGTGAACGTAGGACGCGTCCTTGGACAGCTTCCACTCGTTCTGGCCTGGAATAGCGAAATAATCGTAAGGCTTGGCCGTACCGGCCACGTTGATATTGCCGTAGCGCGAGGCTTCTTCAATGGCCTTCTGCGACCAGATACCGGTGTCGATATAGTCGGCAGTCCCGTCTTCGGGCAACAGGTTCAGCGGCAATTGGGCAAATTGCTGGCTGGCGCCGCCCTGCAGGAACAGCACCTTGTAGTCCGACGGAATGTCCAGCAGGTCACGCAGATCCTGCTCGGCCTTGGTGGCAATGGACACGAACTCATCGCTGCGATGGCTCATTTCCATGACCGAGAGGCCTTTGCCATGCCAGTCGAGGAGTTCACCCTGCGCACGCTGCAGGACTGCTTCAGGAAGTGCCGCGGGACCAGCACAGAAGTTATAGGCTCTCTTGCTCACATCCAATCTCGCTCTGATCTGGTGGTCACATAATTCGTGTTCGACACATAACCCCATGTGGGAGCGGGCGTGCTAGCGAAGGCGGCGTGTCAGGCCACACATGCGCTGACTGATACACCGCCTTCGCGAGCAAGCCCGCTCCCACAAGGGAATGCGCAGTATTGCAAATTTTCAAAGGGGACAAATAACAAGGGGGCGAATCTTCATCCGCCCCCTTGGTTGCCCGCTTATTCCTGCGGTTCTTCTTCGTCTGCGGCAGCATCGAGGGTTGGCTCGTCGACGCTGTCATCGCCGGCTGCGATCACCTCGCCATCGAATTCCTCGCCTTCCAGCTCCTCGCCTTCGACTTCCGATGGCTCCTGGACACGCTCCAGACCCACCAGGGTCTCGTCGCTGGCCAGCTTGATCAAGGTCACGCCCTGGGTGTTACGGCCCAGGCTCGACACTTCATCAACACGGGTACGTACCAGGGTGCCCTGGTCGGAAATCAGCATGATTTCCTCGCCATCGAGCACCTGGACCGCGCCGACCAGGCGGCCGTTGCGATCGTTGCTGACCATGGCGATAACACCCTGGCCGCCACGCTTGTACTCGGGGAACTCGCCGATGGCGGTACGCTTGCCATAACCACGGGCCGAAGCGGTGAGGATCTGGCTGCCTTCTTCCGGGATCAGCATGGAAATCAGCTTCTGCCCTTCCGGCAGACGCATGCCGCGCACACCACGGGCGGTACGGCCCATGGCACGCACGTCGGATTCCTTGAAGCGTGTCACCTTGCCGCCGTCGGAGAACAGCATGACTTCACGCTCGCCATCGGTAATGGCTGCGGAAATCAGTACGTCGCCTTCGTCCAGCTCCAGGGCGATCAGGCCCACGCTGCGCTGGCGGCTGAAGGATTCCAGCGGGGTCTTCTTCACAGTGCCCTTGGCGGTGGCCATGAAGATGAAGTGACCTTCGGTGTATTCCTCGACCGGCAGCATGGTGGTGATGTATTCATCAGTGTCCAGCGGCAACAGGTTGACCAGCGGACGACCACGGGCGGCGCGGGACGCTTCCGGGATCTCGTAGGTCTTGAGCCAGTACACCTTGCCCTTGCTGGAGAACAGCAGCAGCGTGGTGTGGCTGTTGGCTACCAGCAGGTGAGCGATGTAGTCCTCATCCTTGACGCCCGTCGCCGACTTGCCTTTACCACCACGACGCTGGGCCTGGTATGCAGCCAACGGCTGGGTCTTGGCGTAGCCACCGTGGGAAATGGTCACCACGCGCTCTTCTTCCGGGATCATGTCACCCAGGGTCAGGTCGAGGCGCGCATCAAGGATTTCAGTGCGGCGCACGTCGCCGTATTCGGCGCGGATCACTTCCAGCTCTTCGCGGATCACTTCCATCAGGCGCACGGCGCTGTTGAGGATGCGGATCAGCTCGCCGATCTGGTTGAGGATTTCCTGGTACTCGGCCAGCAGCTTTTCGTGCTCGAGGCCGGTCAGGCGGTGCAGGCGCAGTTCCAGGATAGCCTGGGCCTGTTCCGGCGACAGGAAGTACTTGCCATCGCGCAGGCCGTATTGCGGGTCCAGGGTCTCCGGACGGCACGAGTCGGCACCGGCACGTTCAACCATCGCTACTACCGCGCTGGATTCCCAAGGCATCTTGATCAGTGCTTCCTTGGCTTCCGACGGCGTCGGCGAAGCCTTGATCAGGGCGATGACCGGGTCGATGTTCGACAGCGCAACCGCCTGGCCTTCCAGGATGTGACCACGCTCACGGGCCTTGCGCAGTTCGAACACGGTACGGCGAGTAACCACTTCGCGACGGTGACGGACGAAGGCTTCCAGCAGATCCTTGAGGTTCAGGATGCGCGGGCGACCGTCGATCAGGGCCACGACGTTGATACCAAACACGCTTTGCAGCTGGGTCTGGGCGTAGAGGTTGTTGAGGATCACCTCAGGCACTTCGCCACGACGCAGCTCGATCACCACGCGCATACCGTCTTTGTCAGACTCGTCGCGCAGTTCAGTGATGCCTTCGAGTTTCTTCTCTTTAACCAGCTCGGCGATCTTCTCGATCAGACGCGCCTTGTTCAACTGGTAAGGCAGCTCGGTGATGACGATCTGCTGGCGGCCACCGACCTTGTCGATGTCTTCGATCATCGAACGGGCGCGCATATAGATGCGGCCACGACCGGTACGATAGGCTTCGATGATGCCGGCGCGACCGTTGATAATTGCGGCGGTCGGGAAGTCCGGGCCGGGGATGTACTGCATCAGCTCATCGACGGTCAGCTCAGGGTTGTCGATAAGCGCCAGGCAACCGTCGATGACTTCACCGAGGTTGTGTGGCGGGATGTTGGTGGCCATGCCCACGGCGATACCGCTGGAGCCGTTGACCAACAGGTTGGGAATACGGGTCGGCATGACCGCCGGGATCATTTCGGTGCCGTCGTAGTTCGGCACCCAGTCCACGGTTTCTTTATGCAGGTCGGCCAGCAGCTCGTGCGCCAGCTTGGTCATGCGTACTTCGGTGTATCGCATGGCTGCGGCGTTGTCGCCGTCCACCGAACCGAAGTTGCCCTGGCCGTCTACCAGCAGGTAGCGCAGGGAGAATGGCTGGGCCATCCGTACGATGGTGTCGTACACCGCAGTGTCGCCGTGAGGGTGATACTTACCGATCACGTCACCGACAACACGGGCAGATTTCTTGTACGGCTTGTTCCAGTCGTTACCCAGCTCGCTCATCGCGAACAGCACACGCCGGTGCACGGGCTTCAAGCCATCGCGCGCATCAGGCAGTGCCCGCCCGACAATTACGCTCATTGCGTAGTCGAGGTAGGACTGTTTCAGCTCGTCTTCGATATTGACCGGGAGGATTTCTTTGGCCAGTTCGCCCATGAGAAGCCTGATTCCTTTTTCGGGTGAAACCTCGTCGCGTCCATATGAGACGAACGAAGCTCGCCGCTGCCGGCAAAGTGCCTGACAACGACTTACGACAAATCAACGAGTTATGACACGGATCTGCACGTTATAGGTAGCCCCTCGGGGCGACCCTGGAAACCGCCGAATGTTATCACAATCGCCGCCACGCACCTATCCCCCTGATGCGCATGGAGTGTAGTTAGTTGACCAGTGACAGGCTGAATGGAGCCGAGAGGCGCTCAGAGACCCAACGGCCTCGCAATTGAGCCCGCAATTGGCTGTATTTCGCCGCGCAAACGCCAATAGGCCTATAAATTGTCAGGCCCTTCAGGCCGACGCGCAGGAGAATGGGTGACATCCAACTCAATTTCCACATCCGGCGCAGCCGCCCCTGAAAACCATCCGCGCCTGCCCGGCGCCCTGAGAACCGTGGGCTGCCCGGCCCTGGCGTCGCTGATGCGCACGCCAACCCCCCCGGTAAGCTCGGCAATTCCCGGCACGCCGTCGGTGGTATTCATGTGGGCGGCTCCCACCCACGCGATCCATCTGCCGCCGTCTTCTGGGTGATAAGCCTGAATCTGACGAACAGCGAAGTAATTCATGTCTTCAATCCGGCTCGACATATCAATCGAAGGCCTGCCGGTGTAGCGATCCCTGCGCAGCGTCAAATAGTCATCATCCAGCCCACGGACCCTCAGGCCACAGGCCTGGGCCCTCCTTGACACCACGCTGCGCGCACTCACCGAACCGGGCGAAACCAATAGCATGGGCGACCCGGTGGCATGGCTACCCTCGATGTACAGCGTGCGAAAGCCGCGATCATAAAGCGCCTGCATCTTATCGGTCAGAAACGTGACACTGGCTTTTTCCGCATGGTTTTCCCCCAGCACCAAACCTTGCACCGATTCCGGCCACCCGCGAATCAGATCATCCACCGTGGCCGACGCCCCCAGAGAAAGCGCCTCGGGCCGAGGAGGTATCTGCACCGTCTCGAAGAATCGCCGACGATCCCGAACAAACCAGGCGTCATAGTAATCGACCGTTGAAGCAGGTAAACCGTGGAAACCGTGGCTGTTGAATCTGTATTGATCTGTTGTCAGATACTCCTCCACAGGCAATTCCATCGAGAGTTTCGAGCCGGATTTCCCCGCGCCCCTGACCCCGATCGAGTGCCAGTGCCCAGACCTGCCGGAGCGCAGAAAACCCACCTCGGTGCGCCGCTGGGCATCAATGACCTGTACGGTCAAACCGCCTTCGCCGTAGAGCTTGAAATCGCTTTTTATGCGCAATACCACTGCATTGCCCTGCCTATCCACCGGGCGAATCAAATACTCACCCGCCTGGGTGCGGTAAATACCCTTGGCATTAGGTTCCAGACCTCGGAGCAACACGACCGCTTCGTCGCGAGGCACGGCACTGGCCTTCCACGCCTCGGGGATGAGCGAGGCTGGCGTTGGCGGGCGCGACGCCTGTAGAAGGGACCGCGCAGGCACTGCCGGCGGGCTGAAAAACGGACTGCGGATCGCCAGGGGCCTGACACCGAGCACCTCGCCCCCCTCAATTACAGCATCCATACTCAGACGCCATCCACCAGGCCCATCACGCAGGACCAACCCCGGAATAGCCTGACCGCGCGCCCGAAAATTACCCACCGCAGAGTGCGCCAACCGGCTCCAGAGCCGCGGGATCGAAGAGCCCCAATGAAGCCCCCAGGGCAGCATATCCAGCAGCATCCCTGCCACCTCGACTCCAAACATCAACTTATTGAAGGTCGATTGACGACTGACTTGCGCATTCGTATTGGCACCGCGCTGCGCAAGCTCTACCAAGCGAAAAACCTGCAAGTAGTACAGGGCTTGCAGCAGGGACGATCGACAAGGCACCAACTGCACATTCAAGGGCGGCAGACGCTCCAGTGGCTTCACGCCACTGAGGAAAAAAGTCGCCAGGCCCTCGGCGAAAAGCTGATATTTCAAACCCGACGAGACCAGGCTTTCAATCACTTGCTGGGACTTTACGCACAGTCGCTCCAGGAGATAGGCCCGCCACTGAGGCCTGCCGAGCAATGCTATCAGCTCGCTATCTCCGGCCAACTCCCGCAAGTCCAAGCCGTCGGGCGCATTGGGTGCATAAAGCACCCGCTCGGCATCTTCTGCGGTCGAGATCACGACCAACCCCTGCACCCACTGGCTCCCCCCGCGCTCAGGCTCGGCATCAGGCACCCCTAACATCAGGATATTTGCCACGACCGCCCGCCCCTCCACCCGAGGCCGAGCAGCGGGTGCCCATGCCGCCAGCACCGCCTCCACCCATTGCTGCGCACGTTTTTTCGCAGGGTCAGCCGTTAATACCGTTTTATAGATGGCTGGATTGAGCCGCGCCGACTGGGCTGCATACTCCAACGTGGCAGCCTGGCCCGCCATCCATGCCTGTGCCAGCCGCTCGGCCGCCGCCGAGGTGGCAGGCGGCGCGAATGTTTTCTTTAGAACATCCTCGCAATAATGATGACCGGCATCGATTTCTTTTACCCAGCGCTCAATCGTCTCGCGCGACAGCTTAAGCGCCTCGCCACGCACGTCGAACACACGTCGCCCGTCGGCATACGTCAGGGACGCCTCGATATTGACCCTCGACGTCCAGGCGATGCTCCCTTCCCACGGTTTGAGGTTCTTGAGGGTCAGCTCAGTCAAGCCCATACGTTCGACGTACACGCTTTCAACAGGCGGCGTCACGCCCGGCTGGGATACATAGGTAACCCGAACAGCCTCGGTGCGCACGACGATGATCTTGTCCGGATCGATCTGCTCCACTGCAGAACCGGGCAAACCACGCGCCTCCAAAAAATCTCGCAGCCTGCCTCTGAGCTTCTGCCTGGCATATCCGTGCAACGACTCAAGGCCCTCAAGCAACGCTGCCAGAGCCTGGTTTTTTTCCTGCGCGGCCAGCGCCGCCTCCTGCAAGCGCTCCCGATCCGTTGCCGCCAACGCCTTTTGCCAACCCGGCGCGGCCTGTTCTTCCAACAACTGGTTACGCACTACAAAAGCTGGCGCCGTATCCAACTGGGGTGCCAGGTCAATGACTCTGTCCACCGTTCCAGGGCGCAGGCGATTATCAGCCTCAAGCACCAGGCGCAGATCTCGCTGCTGTTTGCTCAGCAAGGCTTCAACCCCGTGGGCGACAAAATCGCCTTCTATTACCTCCGGGACGAGCGCAAGCCGCCCCGTCCAACGGCCGGTTTGCTGGCCACGCACATCGGCTGGCAGGCCGCCGGCCAACAGGAGACCTTCGGGCGCACCCTCGTCAAGGCGCCGCCCCACCTCGGCATTAAGGCAGGCCAGGCTCGAAAACGCCTCAAATCCCTGGGCAACCGTCCACAACACCAGCGGCCCGCTGGGCGGGCTGACACTGTCCGGGCTAAGCATAAACGCCGTGGCAAATCGCTCCCCGCCGGTCAAAGTCAGACTGTAGATCCGGGGGCGTTGCGCAAGGGGAAACGCCAGCTCGCGGGCGACAGCAGTGGGGTATTTCAATACCTCGTCGATCAGTTGCCGATGGGACGAGGTCAAAGTGCCATCCATCGTGCGCAAGGCCGATTCGGTCGCCAGTATTTGCTTGCGCACCCGCGTCAGCAAATCGACGGGCGCGCCCTGGTCGCGCTGAGCCGTACTCCAAAATTCGCCCAGCAGCCCGGCAAATTGTTGTTTCAGCGTCATCACCAGGCTGCTCGGCGTGCCGACCTGCTGCAGCCTGTAACCTTCATCCAGGGTATTGGGTTCTACGTAAAACGCGCCGTCCGCATAGTCGTCAGTACCACCGCCCTCCCATAGCGTATCGAGCAGCGATTCCAGCGTCTGGGACGCATATGGCCGCCCATCGGTTCGAGAACGGGTGAAATAGATCTGCAAGGGGCTGATCTTCCCGCTGAAGCTGGGGAACAGTGTTTTCAACTGCTGTTGGAAAAACCCATCAAACCCGGGCGCGCCCGCAAGCAATTGCCCCGTCAAACGGTTTAGCTTGTTTATCTGCCGTATCAGGTTCTGTTGCTGGTCGCCCACGGCAATGCCAGCAGAGGGCACCACCGGCAACGTATCAGGGCGAAGCGGGCGCCGGAGCAGGTCCCCCGGCAAGCCTGTGGGCAGCGCCAGCACCTGCGCAACCCGGGTATCAATCCCCGACCGGACGGGCAAAAAAGCGGCGCGCGCATTGACCCGTTGCTGGGCCAGTTGCTCGTCCAGGACCTGCCCCAACAGAGAACCCCGGGCATCCGGGAGCATCCCCACCAGCCCCCAATACGCGCGCCGCTCCCGGCGCAAGGCAAGCACTTGCTCGCGCTCAGGCTGCGCAACGTTTACGAGGATTTCATCGCGCTCCCCAGCGATTGCCTGCCGCAAGCTGAGAGCGGCCAATATTGCAGAGTCGCTGGCAAACTCCTCCAGGCCGCGCTGCGGGGTATAAAGCAGCACCGGCCGACTTTTGGTCAGCCCTCCCCGCCACGCCAACACAAACGCAGTCGACAGATTGATATCCTGGCCCGCGCCTCTGAGCACCAGGCGAAACATTGCCACCTTGGGCGGGTCGCTCGCGGGTTGGGACTGCTCGGCAAGCAGGCTGCGCGCCAGGGCCCAGCCATCGGCCGTGAGCCCAACCGTCGGATCCGCCAGGTTATCGGCCCTGCGTAACGCCGCTTCTGCCGCCAGTTCACCCTGGCGATAACGCAGCCAGGTGTCACGCGAGGTCAACTCATTGCCTTGGCGAACAGGGTTGTACCAGAACCGGTCCAGGTGCTGGCGGAAATGCTCGAACAGCCCCTGAAGGTTCTGATTGAGCACCTCGACGAACGTTTCAGGATCAATATCGAGCAGGCTCTGGTGGCCCGTTGCAGGGTTAATCGCAGAAAAACCGTTTATGGATGAGTCGAGCGGGGCCGCGCCTGACACCAGGGCCTCCTGCATCGCCTGGGTCATTGAACGCGGCGTGACACCGGATGGCAGCTCCTCCAGCAGCCACACCGTATCAGGGTCGATTTCCAGCTCGGGAAATTGGCGATCAAGCGCCTGTTGGAACGCTTCGCCACTGATGCGCGCCAGCGACGGCTGGTGCCGCACCAGGCGTTCGCAAAATGCACTCTCGGCTTGCAGCTGTTGCAGATGCCAGGCCCGGCTGGGCACTGGAAGGACGCCCATCAACTCACGGTCGTCAATGAGCGGGTCAGGCATGGAAGCAGATGTAACGGTAGACATGAATAGGTGCCCCGAAGGTGATCATAGGCCACGGCCACATCGTCATGCTCGCGGGCGCTGACGCCCACACTCAGAAATGCCGTGACATTGATCACCATCCTGCGAGAACCCCTCGCCCAGACGGCCTTACACTTGTACTACTGACCGCCTCAATGCAGACGCTTGCGGCACATCAACTTTGCCAATTTGGCCGTATCCGGGCGCTCGACGATGCCTTTTTCAGTCACGATCACGTCAATCAAGTCGGCCGGGGTCACGTCAAATACCGGGTTAAAAGCCGCTACATCGGCGGCAAAGCGCTGCCCGGCGACTTCCAGCAACTCGCCGGCATCCCGCTCTTCGAGGGCGACGTCATCGCCAGTAGCCATCATCAAGTCCAGGGTAGAGCTGGATGCCACCACCATAAAGCGCACGCCGTGGTGCATGGCACACACCGCCAACTGGTAGGTGCCGATCTTGCTGATCACGTCGCCATTGGCCGCGATGCAGTCGGCGCCGACAATCACCCAGGTCACGCCCTTGGTCTTGAGGATATGTGCGCCGGCCGAGTCGGCATTCACCGTGACCGGGATACCCTCGCCCGCCAATTCCCAGGCGGTCAGCCGCGAGCCTTGCAGCCAGGGGCGAGTTTCGTTGGCATAGACCTGCTCGACCATGCCTTCCAGAAACGCCGCACGGATCACCCCGAGCGCAGTACCAACACCGCCGGTGGCCAATGCCCCCGCGTTGCCATGGGTCAGGATGGCCTGGGCATTGCCCTGGTGCTTGCGGATCAACTCGACGCCCAGTTGCGCCATGGTCAGGTTGGCTTCGCGGTCACTTTCATGGATCGCGATGGCTTCGGCCTCCAGCACCGCCAATGGGTCGGCGTGGTTCTTGAGGCGGTCGAGGCGGTCGCGCATGCGCTTGAGAGCCCAGAACAGGTTCGAGGCGGTGGGCCGGGAGTCGGCCAGCAGCGCGTAGTCTTCTTCCCACGACGCCTGCCAGTCACCGCCCTCGGCGATGCGCTCACGGGCGGCGAGCACCAGGCCGTAGGCGGCACTGATGCCGATCGCCGGCGCGCCGCGCACCACCATCGCGCGAATGGCTGCAGCCACCTCGTCGACCGTCGCGCATGTCACCCAGCTTTCCCGGGATGGCAGCGCACGCTGATCGAGCAGGTGCAGTGCGCCATCACGCCACTCTATGGCCTTCACTTTCTCTGCTGCCAACAGTCGATCGCGCATCCATCACCCCGTACTCATCAACAAAAGCCGCCGATTATAGCGATCCGCCCGCCAGGGCGCTCAGGTATACTTCGCCCTCTTTATATGACCGCCCCGGACGATGCTCGCTATGACACCACCCGCCGCCCCGCTCGACTTATTGCTGCTGCCAAGCTGGCTGGTACCGGTCGAACCTGCGGGCGTGGTGCTCAAGGCACATGGCCTGGGCATTCGCGATGGGCGCATCGCGTTTATCGGCCCGCGCGACCAGGCGCTGAAGCTGGCGGCCCATGAAGTGCGCGAGCTGCCGGGGGTGCTACTGAGCCCGGGCCTGGTGAATGCCCACGGCCACGCGGCCATGAGCCTGTTTCGCGGCCTGGCCGACGACCTGCCGCTGATGACCTGGCTGCAACAGCATATCTGGCCGGCCGAAGCCAAGTGGGTCGACGAGGCCTTCGTGCGCGACGGCACCGACCTGGCAATTGCCGAGCAAATCAAAGGCGGCATCAGTTGCTTCTCGGACATGTACTTCTTCCCCAAGGTCGCCAGCGAGCGCGTGCATAACAGCGGCATGCGTGCGCAGATTGCGATTCCGATCCTCGACTTCCCGATCCCCGGCGCGGCCACTGCCGACGAGGCAATCCGCCAGGGCGTGGAGTTGTTTGGCGACCTCAAGCATCACCCGCGGATCAAAATCGCCTTTGGCCCCCATGCGCCCTACACCGTCAGCGATGCAAACCTGGAAAAAGTCCGGGTCATCGCCGAGGAACTGGACGCCGCGATTCATATGCACGTCCACGAAACCGCCGGTGAAGTGCAGCAGTCCGTCGAACAGTACGGCGAGCGGCCCCTGGCCCGCCTTGCACGCCTGGGCTTGCTCGGCCCGCGCTTGCAGGCCGTTCATATGACCCAAATCAGCGAAGAAGACCTGGCGTTGCTGGTAGAAAGCAACAGCAGTGTGATCCATTGCCCGGAATCCAACCTGAAACTGGCCAGTGGCTTCTGCCCGGTGGAACGCCTGTGGCAGGCCGGCGTCAATGTGGCAGTAGGCACCGACGGCGCGGCAAGCAACAATGACCTCGACCTGCTGGGCGAAACCCGCACCGCCGCGCTACTGGCCAAGGCCGTCGCCGGCTCGGCCAGCGCCCTGGATGCCCATCGCGCGCTGCGCATGGCCACCCTCAACGGCGCACGGGCCATGGGCCTGGAAACGGAAATCGGCTCGCTGGAAGTGGGCAAGGCTGCAGATATCGTGGCCTTCGACCTCTCGGGCCTGGCCCAGCAACCGATCTACGATCCGGTGTCACAGCTTATATATGCCACTGGGCGCGATTGTGTGAAACACCTTTGGGTCGGCGGCAAGCAACTGCTCGACGACCGGCAACTGACGCGCATGGATGAACAACAGCTGAGCGCCACGGCCATTGCCTGGGGCCGGCGCATCAGCGGACACCACGAATAACGCCGGCCCCGGATCGAAATTCCTGGCCAGGCAAAACGTTTTATCGGATTTAGAGGACTACCCATGAGTAACGTCGACCACGCCGAAATCGCCAAATTCGAAGCCCTGGCCCATCGCTGGTGGGACCGCGAAAGCGAGTTCAAGCCCCTGCACGACATCAACCCGCTGCGGGTCAACTGGATCGACGAGCGGGTCAACCTGGCCGGCAAGAAAGTCCTCGACGTGGGCTGCGGTGGCGGCATTCTCAGCGAAGCCATGGCCCAGCGCGGTGCCACGGTGATGGGTATCGACATGGGCGAAGCGCCCCTGGCCGTGGCCCAACTGCATCAACTGGAGTCGGGCGTGAGCGTCGAATACCGGCAGATCACCGCCGAAGCCCTGGCCGAAGAAATGCCCGAGCAGTTCGACGTGGTGACCTGCCTGGAGATGCTGGAGCACGTGCCCGACCCATCGTCGGTGATCCGTGCCTGCTTCCGTATGGTCAAGCCCGGCGGCCAGGTGTTTTTCTCCACCATCAACCGCAACCCGAAGGCCTACCTGTTCGCGATCATCGGCGCCGAATACATCATGAAGCTGCTGCCGCGCGGCACCCATGACTTCAAGAAGTTTATCCGTCCTTCCGAGCTGGGCGCCTGGAGCCGCCAGGCCGGGCTGACCGTCAAGGACATCATCGGCCTGACCTACAACCCCCTGACCAAGCACTACAAGCTGGCCAGCGACGTCGACGTCAACTACATGATCCAGACCCTGCGAGAGGAATAAGCCTGTGAAGTTGAAAGCGGTTCTTTTCGACATGGACGGTACGCTGCTCGATACCGCGCCGGACTTTATCGCCATCTGCCAGGCCATGCGCACCGAGCGCGGGCTTGCACCGATCAACGACCAGCATATCCGCGATGAAATTTCCGGCGGCGCCCGGGCCATGGTCGCCGTGACGTTTTCCATGGACCCGGAGTCCCCAGGCTTTGAAGAGCTGCGCCTGGAGTTCCTCGAACGCTACGTCAAGGGCTGCGCGATCCATAGCAAGCTGTTTGATGGCATGGCCGAACTGCTGGAAGACATCGAGCGCTCCAAGCTGATCTGGGGCGTGGTGACCAACAAGCCCCTGCGCTTTGCCGAGCCGATCATGGAGCAACTGGGCCTGGCCCAGCGCTCGGCGCTGCTGATCTGCCCGGACCACGTAAAAAACAGCAAACCCGACCCGGAGCCGCTGATCCTGGCCTGCAAGATGCTCGACCTGGACCCGGCCAGCGTGCTGTTCGTGGGTGACGACCTGCGGGATATCGAATCGGGCCGCGACGCCGGGACCCGCACCGCCGCCGTCACCTATGGTTATATCCACCCCGACGACAACGCCCGCAACTGGGGCGCCGACGTTGTGGTCGATCACCCGCTGGAGCTGCGCAAGGTGCTCGATAGCGCACTCTGCAGCTGCTGACACTGAAACACTGAGATCAATGTGGGAGCTGGCTTGCCAGCGATAGCGGTGAATCAGCTGCCGCTTTATTGACTGACACTGCGCTATCGCGAGCAAGCCCGCCCCACATTCAGACTGAATTTTTGTTGAGGTCGATTATGTTTGATTACTCCGCACGCCCAGAATTGCTCAAGGATCGGGTCATCCTGGTCACCGGCGCCGGCCGCGGGATTGGTGCAGCGGCGGCCAAGACCTACGCCGCCCACGGTGCCACCGTGCTGTTGCTGGGCAAGACCGAGGCCAACCTGGCCCAGGTCTACGATGAAATCGAAGCCGCCGGCCACCCGCAGCCGGTGGTGATCCCGTTCAACCTGGAAACCGCCCTGCCCCATCAATACGACGAGCTGGCGGCGATGATCGAAAAAGAATTCGGCCATCTCGACGGGCTGCTGCACAACGCCTCGATCATTGGTCCGCGCACGCCGATCGAACAGCTGTCGGGCGAGAACTTCATGCGCGTCATGCATATCAACGTCAACGCCATGTTTATGCTGACCGCCACCCTGCTGCCCCTGCTCAAGCTGTCCCAGGATGCTTCGGTGGTGTTCACCTCCAGCAGCGTCGGGCGCAAGGGCCGGGCCTACTGGGGCGCCTATGGCGTGTCGAAGTTCGCCACCGAAGGCCTGATGCAGACCCTGGCCGACGAACTCGACACCGTGGCGGCAGTGCGCGCCAACAGCATCAACCCCGGCGCTACCCGGACCAGCATGCGTGCCCAGGCTTACCCAGGGGAAAACCCGACCAACAACCCGCTGCCGGAAGAGATCATGCCGGTGTACCTGTACCTGATGGGCCCGGATAGCTCGGGGATCAATGGGCAGGCGTTCGACGCGCAATAATCTTCGGACATGACATTACGCCATTGTGGGGCTTGTGTGGGAGTGGGCTTGCCCGCGATGGCCTTAGGCATCTATACAACTCTTTCGTGGTTCTTGGGGTTGTGTACATATCCGTTGCTGCGGTCATGGCGGCTATTGGTTCCGCCCTTACGGCGGGTCACTTTTGGAAAAGAGCCCCAAAAGTAACCAAAAGGGCTCCTGCCCCACCACTCGGCACCTCGCCTAGGCTCGGTGTGCCCGTCATCCGACATTGATTTGGGGGGCCGCCGCGATGGGCCATCCATGGCCCAGCGCGGCTAACCCGGCGTCCTGCCGGGTTACCCCCCAAATCAATATCGGATGACGGCCAGCGTGGTTTAACGGGGCGCCT